>JBIOTP010000356.1:0-2062 GCA_044865965.1 Solirubrobacteraceae bacterium | reverse complement strand
ACCAGGCCCAACGACGACAGCCTGTTCTACGCGGCGTGCTCACGCGATTACGCGGAGGACCCGTGCGGCTGTCCCATCTGCCGGCAGACTGCGCACGATGGCGACTGAGCGCTGCGTGCCGCGCTCGCACGCTTCGGGCACCCGCCGGCGCCGAAGGGACGCGGCACGGCACGTGCGCGCGACCGCGGGCCGCGCGGCGCGAGCTCGGCGCCCGTGCGCCCGCTCGCCCGAAGCCCCGCAGCTCGCAGCGCATTACCGCGGCGCCGTCCGGCATGGCCGGGTGAGCCTCACGGTCGCTCGCCGACTACCTGGCGCGGCACGAGCCGACCAACCGTAGCGGCGGCGAGCTGGCGCTGACGCGGCCCGGCCAGCGCGCCGCGACGCCGCCAGCCGGCCGTATGCGCGCTCCGGGCGCCTCGCCTGACCTTCCCGGGCCGTCGCGGTCCGGGCCATCGATCCAACCCACGATGGCCCTGCCCGCGCGGCGGGGCCGGAAAGGAGCGCACCCGTGCTCGCTTACCTGATCGCCGAGCCCGAGCCGGTCGGCGAACCCCCGCTCGACGCCGGTGCGGCGGTCAGCACGCCCCCCGCGCAGCTGGCCTACGAGGCGGCGCAGCAGCTGAACGACGAGTGGTGGCTGGCGCGCCGGCGGCAGACCGCGACCGCGGTGCCGGTGGTCGCGTGACGCCGTCGGCACCGTCCGCTTTGCGGTCGTCGCCGTTCGAGCGTTGCCGGGAGCGGAGGGCGCCGCCGTGAGCGCGCTCCCCGCTCCCGAGCCGGACCGCGGCAGCCCGGTGCGGTTGAACGACGAGCAGCGGCTGGTGGTCGAGCACGCCACTGGGCCGCTGCTGGTGCTCGCCGGCGCCGGGTCGGGCAAGACGCGGGCGATCACCGAGCGCACCGCGTATCTGATCGAGCATGGGATCGCGCGCCCCGGCGAGATCCTGCAGATCACGTTCACCAACAAGGCGGCGCAGGAGATGCGCGGTCGGCTCGCGCAGCGCGTCGGCCCGCGGCTGGCCGCGGCCGTGCACCTGGGCACCTTCCACGCCCTGTGCCTGCGGATCCTGCGCGCGCATCCCGGCGACTCAGGCCGGTCGGCGCGGTTCTCGATCTACGACGAGGCCGACCAGCGGCGCGTCGTGGACCGCTACCTGGGGCGCGGCGACCGCGGCACGGTCGACCGCGACGCCGTTTGCGCGGCGATCAGCCGCGCCAAGAACCACCTGCTCGACGTCGACGGGTTCACGACCGCGGACGCCGGGCAGCTGGGCGGGCTCGCGCTCAGCGACGAGGCGACCGCGATCGTCGCCGCGGTGTGGCGGTCGGTGGACCGCGAGCTCGAGCGCTCGGACGCGCTCACCTTCGACGACCTGCAGGTGTTCGCGGTGCGGCTGCTCGAGCGCCACGAGCCGATCCTCGCGGCCTATCGGCGGCGGTTTCGCTACATCGGCGTCGACGAGTACCAGGACACCAACCCGGTCCAGTACCGGCTGCTGCGCCTGCTCGCCGGCGAGCACCGCAACCTCGTCGTGGTGGCCGACGACGACCAGGCGATCTTCGGCTGGCGCGGCGCCGAGGTCGGGCACGTCCTGCGCTTCGAGCAGGACCTGCCGAACGCCCGGCTGGTGCGGCTGGTGCGCAACTACCGCTCCACGCCGCAGGTCGTGGCGGCCGCCAACCGGCTGATCGCCCGCAACCAGCAGCGCAAGCCGAAGACGATGCTCGCGGAGGCGCCCGACGGCCCCGAGCCGGTGTGGCGCGCCCACCCGGACGCCGACACGGAGGCGGCGTGGGCCGCGAGCGCGGCCGCGCGGGCGCTCGCGCGCGGGATCCCCGCCGGGCAGGTCGCGATCCTCGCCCGCGTGCGCGGCGTGCTCGCCCGGGTCGAGCCGGCACTCGCGCGCGCCCGGATCCCGTACCGGCTGCTGTCCGGGGTCGCCTTCTACCAGGCACGCGAGGTCAGGGCGGCGCTGGCGCACCTGACGCTGCTGGCCAACCCGCGCGACTCGGAGGCGTTCGCGCGGGTGATGGCCGACGCGCGCCGCGGGATCGGCGAGGT
>JBIOTP010000355.1:0-8602 GCA_044865965.1 Solirubrobacteraceae bacterium | reverse complement strand
CGTGGCTGGCCGGCGAGGGGCCCACGATCGCCGATCTGGCGCTCTACGCGTACACGCACGTCGCTCCCGATGTGGGGCTTTCGTTGGGGTCGGCGACGCGGGAGTGGATTGCGCGGGTCGAGGCGCTCCCCGGGCATGTCAACGACCTCGCGCCGTACCCGCCCGAGGCGATGGCGGGGGTGTCGCGGCGGATTAGTTCTTGGGTGCGCGCGGCAGGTCCGGCGAACTGCGGGCAGGTGAGGGGGTCGGTGTTCCGAGCGTCTCCGCGCACCTATCGGCGCCTATCGCGCGCGATCGATCACGTTCGATCGCCATTCCCCTGGGTGTGTCATCTGAGTTCGACCAGGTCGAACTAGATTTCCAACGTCCCCGCACGGCGTTGATCGTTTCGCGCCCGCGCGCCACTCCGGGCTCCCCCTCGCTTGCAAGCTGTTCGCCAAGCCCGCCGCGCGGCGACACTACACGTCCCGGAAGAAGTTCAACCCCAAGCTGTCGAGCGCATTCTGCGCCTCGATGTTCAGCCGCTGCAACTCGCCCGTGAACAGCATCACGCCCATCGCGATGAGCACGACCCCCGACACCGCCGTGATGATCAGGTACCGGTCCCGCAACCACCGGAAGGCGGAGGAGGCGCGCGTGAACGCGACCGCGGTCAAGAGGAACGGGACCGCCAGCCCGAGCGAGTAGAACCCGAGCAGGATGCCGCCCTTCCCGACGGTGTCCTGGGTCGACGCGGCGGTCAGGATCGAGCCGAGCGTGGGGCCGACGCAGGGGGTCCACGCCACGGCGAACGCGGCGCCGGCGACCAGCGGGCCGCCGGAGCCGGCGCGAGAGATCAGCGCCTCCGGCCGCCACTCGCGGTTGAGCCGGGGCACGAACGGCGTGAGCAGGAAGAACACGCCGAGCCCGACGATGATCGCGCCGGCGACCTTGTCCAGGGTCCCGCGCGAGTCCTGCAGCGCCGAGCCCAGGCCGGTCGCGGTCATGCCGAGCGCGACGAAGACGCCGGTGAAGGACAGGCAGAAGTCGATCGCCGGCAGCAGGACGCGCGGCAGGTTGCGCTCGCCGGACTTCATGTCGGCCAGCGAGATGCCGGAGACGGCCGACAGGTAGCCGGGGACGAGCGGGAGCACGCACGGCGAGATGAACGACACGAACCCGACCGCGAAGGCGGCGACCACGGTCGTGTCGACGCCCTCCGCGGCGGCGATCATCGGTCGCGCGCCCCCAGCTCGGCGTCGAGCCGGCGGGCGTCCTCCGGGTCCAGCGACGGGACGGAGGGCAGCGGGGTCGGCGCCCGGCGCCACCGCCGCGCGGTGAGCGCGACAGCCGCCGCGGCGAGCAGGACGATCGCGATCGGGACCAGCCACACCGCCGCGGTGAAGCCGCTGCGCCCCGGATCCGCGAGCACGGCTTCCCCGTAGGTGTCCACCAGATGCGCCTTGATCTGCTCCTTGGTCATCCCCTTCGCGATGTCGCGGCGGATCAGCGCCCGCTCGCGCTCGGCCACGGGCGACTGCGAGACGCTCAGCGGCGTCCCGCACTCCGCGCACATCACCTCGTCCTCGAGGTCGGGCAGCGAGGCGCGCGGCGGCGAGGAGGCGGCCTTGAGGGCGGCCGGGGAGGCGCGCGGCGGCGAGGCGGCGGCCTCCAGGGCGGCCACGGACGCACGCGCCGGCGGGCCTGCGGCGGCCGGCGCCGGGAGCGCCAGCGCCGCGAGTGCGAGCGTGATCGCCGCGAGGCGCATCACGACCGCTCCGCGAGCAGCCGCGGGAGGTGCTGGTCCAGCCACTGCTGGGTCACCGCGAAGCGCCGCAGGGCCGCGATCCGCCCGCGGCGATCGATAAGGAACGTCTCCGGGTAGCCGGTGACGCCGAGGCTGTGCCCGTAGGAGCGGTCACGGTCGCGCAGGCTCGGGAACGTCGCCTTGCGGGCACGCAGGAACGCGAGCGCGTCCTCGGCCACGTCCTGCGTGTCGACGCCGAGGACCAGGCCGCCCCGCGCCTGGATGCGCGCGTGCGTGCGCTGCAGCAGGGGAACCTCCTCGCGGCACGGGTCGCACCACGAGGCCCACACGTTCAGCACCACGACCTTGCCGCGGTAGTCGGCCAGCGACCCGCCGCCGGCGCTCCCCAGCCGCGGGAGCGCCTTCACCGGCGCGGCGGGCCGGTCGCCGCTCGCGACCGCCTCGTCGATCGTCGTGTCGGCGGTCTTCGAGACCACGCCGTACGCGAGCAGCCCGACCAGCGCCGCGGCGGCGAGCGTGACGGGCCAGAACAGGCTGAGGCGCACGCTCGCAAGGGTATCCGCGGCCGCGCGGCAGTCGGCTAAGCTGTCGCCTCCCGCGGGCGTTGTCCAATGGCTAAGACGCTGGCTTCCCAAGCCAGAAATGGGGGTTCGATTCCCCTCGCCCGCTCTCATCTCCGGCGGGCGCGGCTGCAGGCGCGCCACCTGTGCGTACGCGGCCGGTCCGGCCGAACCGGGTGGGCTTGTGGGTGGGCGCGATCGTCTACGCCCGCGGGCGCCCGACGCCTCCGGCCGCCCCGCCGCGCGACGCCCTACGCGGGGAGGTCGCCGTCGTGCCGGCGGGCGCGGGGATCCACATCGATCTCACGCTCGGCGTACCGCGCAGCTGACGTCCGCGGGTCCGGTAGCTTCTCGCCGACTTGTCCGCGGCGCACCGAAGAGTGGGCAGCTACGAGCTGCTCGACGAGGTCGGCGGCCACGGCGGCGTGGCGGTCGTGTACCTCGCGGCGGAGCCGCCGTCCGGCGGCCGCGTGGCGCTCAAGCAGGTCGACCTGCGGGGGCGGCCGCCGGAGCTCCTCGAGGGCTTCGTGCGCGACTCGCAGGATGCGCTGCGGCACCCCGGCATCGTCGCCCTGCACGCCTATCTCGAGCACGACGGGCGCCCGTACGTCGCGATGGAGTACGTCGAGGGCGGCTCGCTGCGCGAGCGCATCGGCGACCTCGCGCTGTCGCAGGTGGCCGGCGTGCTGGAGGCGGTGCTGGCCGCGCTCGCCCACGCCCACGCCCACGGGATCGTGCACGGCGACGTGAAGCCCGAGAACGTCCTCGTGACGGCCGGCGGCGCGGTCAAGCTGGGCGACTTCGGCGCGTACGCGAACGGCCCCGGCGGCCTGACCGCCACCGGCCTCGCGACCGGCGCGCTCGCCTACATGGCGCCGGAGCAGGTGATGGGTGGCCAGGTCGGCCCATGGACCGACCTCTACTCGACCGGCGTCGTGGCGTTCGAGCTGCTGCTGGGGCGGCTGCCGTTCGAGGCGGCCACGGTCGGGGCGATGCTGGCCGCGCACGCCGAGCGGCGCGCGCCGGAGCTCGATCCGTCGCTCGACAGGGACCTCGCCGGCTGGCTGGAGCGGATGCTCGCCGCCCAGCCGAGCGAGCGGCCGGAGGGCGCCGCGGCCGCCTGGGAGGCGTTCGAGGCGGCGACCGCGCGGATCGCCGGCCCCGGCTGGCGCCGCGAGACCGCCCTGCCGCCGCCGCGGACACCCGTCCCCGACGAGGAGGAGCCCGCGCCACGGCCGGTCGCGCAGCCCGACCGCCGCCCGCTCGCGCCCCCGCCGCCGGAGCCATTTCCGTGGACCCCGCCGCCGCCGCCACGCCGGCGCCGGCGCCGCCGCCCGCGGCTGAGGCTGATCCTCCCGGCCCTCGCGCTCGTCGCCGTGACGGGGGCCGTCATCGCGGCGATCGTGTTGCACCGCGGCCCGCCGCCGACGCCGGGCCTGACCGCGAGGATCGACCTGAGCCAGTGGCCGGACTCGTTGGCCGCGGGCGAGGAGGGCGTCTGGGCGATCGACGCCAACGGCGACGTGCTCCGCTTCGACCCGGCGTCCAAGCGCGTCGCGAACCGGCTCCACATGGAGCTCACCGGCTCCCATGACATCGCCGTCGGCGAGGGCGGCGTCTGGGCCTCCGGGATCACCGCGGCCGGGCTCGGCGAGCTCGTGCGCATCGACCCGCGGACGCGCCGTCCCGGCAAGCCGCTCGAGCTCGGTCGCGCGCCGGCCGCGGTCGCCGCCGGCGAGGGGGCGGTATGGGTGGCCGACTACATCGAGGACAACGTCACCCGCGTGGATCCGCGGACCGGCCGCGTGGTCGCGACGATCAAGGCCGGCAGCATGGCGAGCGACGTCGCGGTCGGCGAAGGCGCCGTCTGGGTCGCGAACCAGTTCGACGACAGCGTCACGCGCATCGACCCGAAGACGAACCGCACGGTGGGGCGGCCCATCAAGGCCGGCAAGGATCCGCTGAAGCTCGCCGCGGGCGCGGGCGGCGTCTGGGTGCTCAGCCTCGAGGCGGACACCCTCACGCGGATCGACCCGGACGAGAACCGGGCGGTCGGGCGCCCGCTCCGCGTCCCGAACGCGTCCGAGGTCGCCGTCGGCAGGGGCTGGGTGTGGGTCACCGCGAACCCCGGGAACCGCTCCGGCACGATCAGGGCCGTCGACCCGCGCACGAACACGTTCGCGGCCCTTCCGATCGCCGTCGCCGATGCCGTCACCGGGCTCGCGCTGGACCCCGACGCCGTGTGGATCGGCGACCTCAGCCACAATGCGCTGCTGCGGCTGAGCTACTGATGCGCCGTTCCTGCCTGATGGTGCTCGCGGACGGGGCGCGCGCCGACCTGTTCGAGGCGATGCTGGCCGCCGGCGAGCTGCCGAGCATCGAGCGCCACGTCATCGAGCGCGGCGCCTACCGGCGGGCGGTGACGACGTTCACCAGCACCACCGGCCCCGCCCACATCCCGCTGCTCACCGGCCGCTTCCCGGGCACCGCCAACATCCCCGGCTACCGCTGGTTCGACCGCGCCGCGCACCGGCCCGGGCTCCCGCTCGGGCCGTGGTGCATCCGCAGCTACAACGGCCCCGAGGCCGCGTTCTACGACCGCGACCTCGACCCGGCCGCGACGACGCTGTTCGAGCTGACCGACGAGCCGGTCACGATCTTCAGCGCGTTCAACCGCGGCACGCCGCCGCGCAACCGGCTGTGGCGGCGCCGGAAGAACCCGATCTGGGTCTGGGCGCACTACGCGCACGACTACGACATCGCCGACCGGGCGGCCGCGGCGGCGCTGCGCGACGCCCTGCGCAGGCCCAGCGAGCTGTGCTTCGCGGTCTTCCCGGGGATCGACTGGAACAGCCACTACGACTCGCCGTTCGGGGCGCGCGCCGAGGCGGCCTACCGCCGCGTCGACGCCGCGATCGGCGCCGCCGCCGAGGCGCTCCGCGCCGCCGGCGGCTACGAGCGGACGCTGATCGTCGTCTGCTCCGACCACGGGCACCTCCCGGTGCACACGCACTTCGACCTGCCGGTGCGCCTCGAGCGCGACCGCGGGCTGCGCGTGGCCTACCACAGCCGCAAGGTCCTCATGCGCCGCCCGCAGGCGATCGTCGGCATCGCCGGCAACGGGATGGCGCACGTCTACGTCCGCGGACCCCGCGGCTGGGCCGCCCCGAGCGACCGCGCGGCGATCGACGCCGCGCTGCCGGGCGTCCGCGAGTGGCTGATCGCCCAGCCGGCGATCGACCTGGTCGTCACGCGCGACCGCGGCGGGCTGTGCGTGGAGAGCCGCCGCGGCCGCTCGCTGCTGTCCGAGGCGCCGGACGCGCTCGAGTACCGCCCGGTCACCGGCGACGCGTTCGGCTACGGCCCGCTGCCGGAGCGCATGAGCCGCCGGGAGGCGCTGGAGCGCACGGCCGGCACCGGCCACCCCGACGGGCTCATGCAGGTCGCCCAGGCGTTCCGCTCGCCCCGCTGCGGCGACATGGTCGTGTCCGCCATGCCGGGCTTCGACCTGCGCGAGCGCTACGAGCGCCCCGAGCACCTCTCCTCGCACGGCGCGCTGCACCGCGACCACATGACGGTGCCGCTCGCGATGAGCGCGCCGTTGCACGACGGCGTGATGCGCACCGCCGACGTCTTCTGCACGGTGCTCGAGTGGCTCGGGCGCGAGATCCCCGCCGGCGTCGACGGGGTGTCCCGGCTCGGCTACTCGGCCTCGGGGACCGGCCTCGCCGCCACCGAACGCCGCCTGCGGGCCGAGCCGAGCAGCATCACGGCGATGCCCCACAGCGAGTAGACGCCGGCCGCCATCACCGCGGTGGCGGCGACGATCAGCCCCGCGGCGGCCGCCGCGGCCAGTCCGGCGCCGTGGAACACCGCCGCCAGCGCGCTGATGTTGGCCGGCCCGGGGCCGACCGGCACGGCGTTGAACACGCTGGTGGCGACGAACACGAGCACCGCATCGGTGAACGACCCGTCGACGCCGATCGCCTCGACGGCGATCCACATGCGCAGCGGCTGCACGAGCAGCACGACCGCCAGCAGGCCGACGAGCACCGCCCGGCGCGGGGCGCCGGTGAGCACGTCGAGCGTGCGCGCCCACGGGCGGCCGGCGAACCGCCGGCGCAGGAGCAGGCACACGGCGAGCGCGCCCGCCGCGAGGCCGATCATCAGCGCCAGCCACCACCACGGCACCGGCGCGGTGGCCACCGCGAGGCCGACGATGACCACGAGGATCGCCGCCTCGACCGCGAGCAGGACGCCGTCGGCGACGACCATCTGCCCGATCGTCGGCGCGCGCTCGGGGTGCATCTTCCGCAGCAGGCCGATCCGCACCCAGGCGCCGATGTAGGTCGGCACGACCGTGTCGGCGAGAAACCGCAGCGCGCTCACGGGATGCAGGACCTGGCGCTCCACGGGGGCGCCGGCGGCGGCGACGCACGTGCCCCAGGCCTCCGCCCGCAGCACCAGCGCGAGCAGGTGCAGCCCGGCGAGCAGCGCAAGGCTGACGGCCGGGACGCGCGCGATCGCCTCGTCGATCTCGTAGCGCCGCGGCCACAGGACCGCGAACAGGATTCCGACGGTCGCCGCCGTCAGCAGCAGGCTGCGTACGGCGGACGCGCGGCCGTTCGTCATCCGGCGAGCGTAGCCGCAGGAGGCGGCCGGGGGGCGCGCCCTACCAGGCCTGGGCGCAGCCGCAGTGCGGGCAGTCCACCGACGTCGTCACCGGCGCCATGAACACGAAGCCGCACGTGCAGGTGTATGTGGCGGCGTCCTGGTTGACGTTGGCGCGCTTGGCCCGCTCGCGCACCCCGCGGTCATCGGGCCGGGGGCGGGCCGGGCGGTCGGCGCGGCGGAGGCGGGACGAGCGCCGGCGGGCGGGGCGGGGGAGGGAGATGGGCCTGGTCAGCATCGCTCTGCATCTAAGGAACGGCGCAGCCCGGAAAAGGTTTCGTCGAACGACGCCGAGATTCCTGCACGGGCTCCCGACCCGGGTGGGCGGCCCGGCGCCGGCGCGCGCCATGGTCGGGGCGCGGACGGCCCGCTGGACGGCCCGGCGGCGGCGCGCGCCATAATCGGGGCGTGGACCCGTCCCGCAAGCGCAGGATCCGCTTCGTGGTGGCGCTGAGCGCGGCCGTCCTGCTCGCGGGCGCGCTCGCCTACACGAGCTTCTCGGCGTCCAGCGAGGCCCGCTCCCCGAGCCAGCTCGAGGCCGCGGCGACGGCGGGGCGGACCTATCAGCTCATGGGCAAGGTGGTCCCCGGCTACCGCCGGGAGGGCGGCACCACTTACTTCCGCGTGCGCGACCGCACCGGGACGGCGTCCGTCCCCGTCCGCTACGAGGGCCCGCTGCCGGATCCGTTCCGGGCCGACCGCGAGATCGTGGTGGACGTGCGCAAGGAGGGCAGTGTCTACGTCGGCCAGAAGGACTCGCTGGTGACGAAGTGCCCCTCGAAGTTCACGACCGCGAAGACGAACGCCTGACGTGCTGGTCGCGGGCAAGGCGTGCCTGATCCTCGCCCTGGGCTGCGCGCTCTACGGGATCGCGGCCTCGGTGCACGGCGCCCGCAGCGGCCGGCGCGAGTGGGTCGCCTCCGGGCGCCGCGCCGTGTACGCGATGGCGGGCACCACGGCGGTCGCGTTCGCGATCCTCGAGGCGGCGTTCTACCGCTCGGACTTCTCCTACCAGCTCGTCGCGACGCACTCATCGACGACGACGCCGGCGTTCTATCGGCTGACCGCGATGTGGTCCTCGCAGGAGGGCTCCCTGCTGCTGTGGCTGTTCCTGCTCGGCATGTGGGCGAGCCTGATCCTGTTCGCGACCCGGCGGCGGCTGCGCGAGGTCGCCCCGTGGGCGACGGCGATCCTGCTCGGGCTCGGCGCGTTCTTCGGCGGGCTGCTCGTGTTCGCCGAGTCGCCGTTCAGCAAGGCGCCGATGCGGGTCGCCGAGGGCGCGGGCCTGAACCCGCTGCTGCGCGACCCGGGGATGATGATCCACCCGCCGATGCTCTACTCGGGCTACACGCTGTTCGCGATCCCGTTCGCGTTCGCGGTGGCGGCGCTGCTCACGCGGCGGCTGGACGCGGAGTGGATCCGCTCGACGCGCCCGTTCACGCTCGCGGCCTGGTGCGCGCTCGGGTTCGGGATCGTGCTCGGCGCGCGCTGGTCCTACCACGAGCTCGACTGGGGCGGCTACTGGATGTGGGACCCGGTCGAGAACGCCTCGCTGATGCCGTGGCTGACCGCGACGGCGTTCCTGCACTCGGTGATGATCCAGGAGCGGCGCGGGATGCTGCGG
>JBIOTP010000354.1:0-5083 GCA_044865965.1 Solirubrobacteraceae bacterium | reverse complement strand
GACGATCGCCTTGCCATGCCCGGGGCTGAGGGCGTGGGCGGCACCCCAGAACATCGCCACGAGCAGCGACACGAGCACGACGCCGGCGGGCAGTCGATCGCGGCCGATCAGCGACGCGAAGCCGCCGTCGGAGACCGCGCGCACCGCGACGGGCGCGTCCAGCGCGCGGGCGGAGCGCGTGCTGGGTGCCACGCCGGCGCCACTGCCGGGCGTGAACGTCGCCGTCGCACGCGTCACGTCCAGCGGGCTCTGCAGAAGATCCTTGGGATAGCTGCGCAGCTCGTCGCTCACGCTGGTCGCCGGAGCGCTCGCGGAGTGCAGCCGCGCGCCCGAGTCGGCCCGGATGACGATCTCCTTCCAGCCGATGCGACCGGCGAAGTTGTCGTCGCCGTACCGCAGGGCCTGCGGTCCGGTCGCGACCGGCCCGCTGCCGTAGACGGCCTCGAGGCGCGTCGTGCGCAGGCCGGCCTGTCCCGGCGGGAAGGCCAGCGCGTGCCGCAGCTCCCGCAGCGCGACGGGCCGGCCGCCGATCGCCAAGGACACATGACTCAACAACCGGGTGGCCGTGCGCCTCGCGTAACGCCGGGTGCCCTCGGCGCGGACCCGCGGCCGCGCCTGGAAGGTCGGGATCTCCGCCATGTCGAGGACGTAGAGCACGTAGACGCGGTCGCCCGACAGCTCGACGCGGCTGTAGCGATTGATCGTGAAGTTGCCCAGCGGATGCGCCTGCGCGATCGCCGGCGCGAGCCCGCCCGCCAGGACGGTTGCGAGTGCGAGCAGCCGCTTCACCGGAGCCTCCGTGCGACCGGCGCCCAGAGCACGGAGAAGTGCGGGTTGAGGGCGAGGGCCCGGCCCGCCCAGGCTCGCGCCTCGGCGTGGTGGCCCAGGCAGCGCTCGATCGCCGCCCGGTGGAAGAACTTGAGCGCGTCCAGCGTTCCCAGCCGCAGCGCGCGCCGCGAGTATCCGCGCGCCTCGCGGCAGCGGCCGGCGCGCTCCAGCGCCCAGGCGAGGACATCGTCCCCGTCGATCGAGGGGCGCTCGCGGCGGGCGCGGCGCGCGAGGGCGAGCGTCTGGGGTGGGCGCACGCGGTGATCGGCCCGGAACAGCGCGGTCTCGAGGTCCGTACGCACGCCGTTGGCCACCAGCAGCCGCTCGATCGCGCCGATCAGCGCATAGCTCCGGCCGGCCTCGCGCCGCTGACCCGCCGCCCGCTGCAGGTCGCCGAGCTGGGCCACGTACTGCGGCAGCGGGATCGTGTCGACGGCCCGCCGCTCGAGCGCGATCGCACGGGCGGTCCGCCCGCGCGCCCACTCGGCCAGCGCGAGCGCGTCGAGGGCGGGGGCGTAGCCGGGGAAGGCGACCAGCGCCGCCCGATACTGGGCGGCGGCCTGCGCCACGCGTCCGCGGGAGAAGAGCAGCTTGCCGAGCTGCACGCGCGTCCATGCCTCCGGCTCGGGCTGGCCCTGCGCCGCGTCGAGCGCGAGCCGGAATGCCGTGGCCGCGGAGGCGGCGCGCCCCAGCAGCTCGCGGGCGTGCGCGACTCGGGCGTATGCGCTCAGCCCCGGCCGCAGCGCGGCGAGCCGGTCGAACGCCCGGAAGGCCTGCCGGTAGCGGCCGAGCTCGAGCAGCGCGTCCCCGACCACGCCGTAGCCGCGCGCCGTCGTCGGCGAGATCGCCAGCGCACGGCGGCCGAGCGCGAGCGCCGTGCGGAAGCGGTGGCGCGAGAGCGCCAGCGAGCCGAGCCCGCTGGTCGCGAGCAGGTCACCGGGGGCCAGCGCCAGCGCGCGCCGCAGGACGCCCTCGGACTTCGTGTAGTAGGCGGGGTCGCCGGTCTCGCGGGCGCGCTGCTGGTAGGCGAGCCCGAGCAGGTCGAGCCCGGCCACGTCGCGCGGGGCGCCGCGGAGCTGTGCCTGCAGGCGCCGCACCAGCGCCGCGGTGTCGCCCGCGGAGAAGCCGGTCTCGAGCGACGCCGCGACGCGTAGCGGGGCCGGCCGGGCGGGCGACGCCCGCGAGGCCGGCCTCATGACCCCTCCGAGAAGAGCCGCCGCGAGCAGCCCCGACGTCACCGTCGCCGCCAGTCCGATCCTCGCTCGCATCATGGCCTGTACCGGCAGCCGCCGGCCCCGATGGCCGCGGATCCTCGGGGCCGGCCGGCGGTCGTCACGGCACCTGGTAGCCCTGGTTTGGCAACGCCACGTACGGGAAGGCGCCGAGCGCCGGCTTGTCGTTGGCGTCGACGCCGTCCCCCAGCGTGTTGTTGGGACTGCGGTTGGGGAGCCCCAGCAGGTTGTGCAGGAACGTCCCGTAGCCCTCCGCGAACGCCCGCAGCTCGATGTCGACGATGTCGTCCTCCAGGCGCCGGCCGTTCGGGAACCCCGCGAGGTCGCCGTTCAGCACCCCGAGCCGGTCGCCGCCGCCGGCCGGCGCGGTGGGCGCGATGCTCGTGTTGAGCCGCAGCAGATCGGCCTCGCGCGGCCCGGTGAAGTTCAGGCCGGGGACGCCGGTGAGCAGGATCGCCACGAGGTCGTCGCGGTTGGTCGTCCGGGCGTCGTCCAGCACGGGGTACAGCGCGTTCTCCAGCCGGGTGACCTCCGGGCTCCGGTAGAAGTCCAGGAACTGCTCGTCATCCTCCGGATCCGAGCGATTCCAGAAGTCCTTCTGGCCGAGCGGGATGACCGCCTCGTTGATCAGCGGCTCGCCCAGGCGCGAGACCTGCACCCAGTCGCCGGCGCCGGCGCTGCTGCCGTCCTCGCGCAGGACGCGTACGCGCTGCCGGCTGGCGCTGGCGTAGATCCCGATCGTCGGGCGCCCGCGGCGCGTGAGCTGAGCGATCGGGATCTGGATCGCGATGCTGTGCACGTTGTAGCGGGCGATGGCGTCGCGTCCCGGCTCGAACGGGAGCGGGATCAGGTGGAGCGGATTGAACGGCCTGAGCCCCGCGAGGTCGAAGATCGACCCGAGGTCGACGAAGAACGGGTCCTCGCGCTGGCCGGCGAACACCTTGATGCCGTCGGGCAGGGTCGTCACGGCCGCCGCGGCGAGGCTCGCGTAGTCCGGCGTGGAGCGCGGCCCCACGTTGGCCGGCGGCGTCGGGATGTCACGCCCGAGCACCCTTCCCCCGTGACCGAGGAGCCCCAGGTCATCGAGCAGGCCGCGCCTTTGCCTGACGCGCGTGACGGTGTAGGTCTGGGGCCGGTTCCAGTTCGGGTCGGCATTCGATGCGATCGGGCCGACGTTGTAGAGGAACGTCTTCGGGTTGCGCGTCTGCGTCGTGAAGCGGAACTGGTAGCTCGTGTCCTCGACAGCGTCGCCGTCGCTGTCGATGTTGATCTCGTAGAGGACGCTGTCGTCGAAGCTGTAGAAGTTCGGCCCGCTCGCCGGCGCCTCCAGTGGGATGTAGTTCGCGATGATCGTGACCGTGTCCGGGCGGTCCGGGCTGACGAACGCGTACAGGTCGGTGTTGTCGGCGCGGGGGTCCTGGCCGATCAGCGGAGCCTCGGAGTGGCTCGACCCCGCCGCCGGCTCCGGGGTCGGCCCGCGGACGAGCGTCGCGACCCCAAGCGCGCCGGCCGCTGCCGCGAACACCGTCACGGCGAGCCTCTTGCGTCCTGCCTGCTCCCTCATCGCCTGCTCCTCTCGTCCCGTTCACCCGTTGTTCGGTGCAAGGGGGGCCGGCGGTTCCCGGCCACGCGGCGGCGGCCCTACGCGGCGCCCGGCTGGGCAAGCTCCTGGCGCATGCGCGTCAGGCCCCGGCAGGTGCGGCTCTTGACCGTGCCGAGCGGCTCGTGGAGCCGGTCCGCGCACTCCTGCTGCGTCAGATCGGCGTAGTAGGCGAGCGCCAGGGGCACCCGGAACTCGGTCGGAAGGCTCCGCAGCGCTCGCCGGACGGGGTCGCGATCCCCGATCGCGTCGAGTGCCTCCTCGGTGGAGGGATCCGCTCGCTCGGGCGCCAGCTCGAACGGCTCGTAGGTTCCCCGGCCGCCCCGGCTGCGGACGATGTCGACCGCGCGGTGATGGACCATCGTGAGGATCCATGCGCGCGCCTGTCCGCGTTCGGACGTGAACCGCCACGCGGATCGCCAGGCCTCGACGAAGGCGTCCTGCACCGCGTCCTCGGCCAGCTCCGAGTCGCGCAGGATCCGCCAGGCGAGCCCGTGAGCGGGCGCCCGGTAGCGCTCATAGAGCTCGGCGAGGGCGGGCGCGTCCGCCCGGCCGGCGAGGACGACGAGCGCCTCGTCGGAGAGCCGGCGGTAGGGCACTCCGGCGGCGGCTCGGCCGTCGTTGCGCATTGCAGCGGACGGAGAACGTGGTCCAGACCGGCTGACGCCTTGTCACGCGCATCCGTCGGCGGGTGCGGGCGCCGCGCCGATGCGGAAGTCGAGCCTCGGCCGATTAGAGGCACGGAAGATCATTTCGCAGCAGCCGCCGACCTGCACCTTGCCCATCGGCTGGGGCGAGGGGGCGAGCAGCCGGATGCGCGCGTCGTAGCGGAACGAACAGCGGGCGCGCGCGCCGGCGTTCCGGCTGTCGTGTGCAGTTGACAGGGCCATCATTCCTCCTCGACCGGCCGGCGCCTCCGTCAACATGCTCGCGCACCACTAAGGCGCAGATCAACCTCAGGTAAGCAATCCGCCCCGACGGCCGGCGCCGAGACGCGCGGGCGCCGACCGCGCGCCGGCTGATCACGCGCCGTCGCGCTCGTTCCCGTTCACGAGCTCGCTCGATCACGCGGGGCGGCCCAGCCGCGCCACCGCCGCTCGGCCGAGGCCGGGCACTCGTGCTCAAACGCACGAGGCGGCGTCGCTCACCGGCCGCTCAGCATCCGACCGCCGCCTGCTCTCGCAGGCGCGCGTCGTCATGGCGCAGCCGGTTCCTCCTCGTTTCGGCGCGACCAGTGTGCCGGGTCGACGGCGGTGTCCGCGAGCTCGAAGGTCGCTCGGTAGGCCTTGAAGTCGACGTGCCGGTTGACCGCGTAGAGCGCTTGGGGCGCGCAGAGGAACAGCGCCTTGGACTGCTCGAAGCAGTAGCGGTCGATCTCCTCGGCCAGCCGCCGCGCCTCTTCGGGGTCCGTCGTGCGTGCCAG
>JBIOTP010000353.1:0-3461 GCA_044865965.1 Solirubrobacteraceae bacterium | reverse complement strand
CCGCCGGTAGCGCGCTACCCGAAGTCGCCCTCTGCCGGTTCCCAGACCGGCACGCCGTCGTCCGGCTCGGCGTCGAGCGAGACGGGCGGGCGCAGGCGGTGCTCGCCGGTGATCGGCGCGTAGTCGGTCGTGTCCTCGATGATCGTGTCGTCGTGCGGAAGCGTGTTCATCGGCCCCAGTGTGTCGGGTCGGGCGGCGGGCGGGGCGATGCCCTGGCCGACGACCCCCCGACCGGGGGGCTCGCGGCCGCTCCCGTTTGGGCGCCCGTCGCTCGTGGGCAGCCCATAGCGCGATGCCGACGGAGCGGGTGGGTTCCTGGCGCGAGTTCGACGACGCGGTGGCGGCGGCCGGCGGGCCGCCCGAGGACCGCAGGCACGCGCACGCCTCGCTGGTCTTCCGGGGGCTCGCGCGCTCGAGCTACTCCAACCGGTCGAGCCTGGCCCGCCTCGGCGACGGCTATGAGGTGCTCGAGCGCCACCTCATCCGGAACTTCCGCAAGTACGCGCACCGCGAGCGCCCGGGGCCGACGGTGTGGGACTGGCTCTCGCTCGCCCAGCACCACGGGCTTCCCACCCGCCTGCTGGACTGGACCTTCTCGCCCTTCGTCGCGGCGCACTTCGCGACGGCGACGCACGCCCGCGACGAGGCCGTCGTATGGGCGCTGGACTGCGCGGCCGCGCACGAGCTGCTGCCGGACGGCCTGCGCACCGCCCTGGATCAGGAGGGCGCCACGGTGTTCACGACCGAGCTGCTGGCCGCGCACGCCTCGTCGCTCGACGATCTCGACGGGCTCGGC
Source organism: Solirubrobacteraceae bacterium (assembly GCA_044865965.1). GTDB lineage: Bacteria > Actinomycetota > Thermoleophilia > Solirubrobacterales > Solirubrobacteraceae > Solirubrobacter. Next base: position 2,665 of record JBIOTP010000353.1, on the reverse strand, counting down.
GGGGAGGACCCGTTCGTGCTGTTCTTCGAGCCGCCGTCGCTCGACGACCGGATCGTCAACCAGTCCGCGGTGCTCTCGACGATGTCGAGCCCGGCCGCGAGCATGGACTGCTGGCTGCGCGAGAACCCGGACCTCTGGCACGCCTGGCTGATCTCCCCCGAGGCGAAGGCCGAGATCCGCGAGCGGCTCGACCAGGGCAACATCACCGAGCGCGTGCTGATCCCCGGCCTCGACGGGCTGGCGGCGTGGCTGCGCCGCTACTACGGACCGGCGCGCGGCGGCCGTGACGTGCAGCAGGACGGCGCGACCATGGCCGACCCGTTCGCCTACCTGCCCGGTCAGGGCGAGCCGGGCTGATCCCGGCTCGGGCGCACTCGTCGCCGGCGCGCGAACGCGTCACCGGGACGGAGCTCGACCAGTCCCGGAGGCGGTCCGTGAGCTCCGGCGAGGCCGGCCCGACCTCGACGACCTCGTCGGCGGGGATGTTCGCCCGCTGGGCGGCGGCCCGGATCGCCTCCGGCGACGGCGCCTCGTAGAGGCAGTAGGTGCGGCGGCGGTCGGCGCTCAGGAACGAGAAGATCCAGCGCACGCCCTCGTCGGCGTTGATCTCGTCGATCAGCTTGATGTCGTCGCCCGTGAGGTCGAGCTCGTCGGCGAGCGTGCGCTCGATGATGTACAGCGGCATGGCGGCGATCGTACCGGGGCGCGCTCAGGCCGGCATGAGCCCGTGGCGATGGGCGTATGAGGCGGCCTCGGTGCGGTTCGCGCAGCCGGTCTTGCGCAGGATGCTGCGGACGTGGTTGGCCGCCGTGTGCTCGCTGATCGAGAGCGCCGTCCCGACCTGGCGGTTGCTGAGGCCCTGGGCCACCAGGCGCAGGATCTGCGCCTCGCGCGGCGAGAGGCCGTCCGGGAAGGGGGCGGCCGGCGCCGGCGCGCCGAGCGCCCGGATCCGGCTCTGCAGCCCGGGCATGCCGATGCGCTCGGCGAGGCTCGCCGCCTCGCCGAGCAGCGCCGCGGCCCGTGCGCGATCGCCGCGGAGGAAGCGGCCGTACTCGTACGCGGTGTGCGCGAGCCAGGTCACGGCCCCCATCCGCCGGTTCAGCTCCATGGCGCGCTCGAAGTGCGCCTCCGCGCGCTCGGACTCGCCCATGGTCGCCGCGAGCATCCCGAGGTAGCGGTCGGCCGCGCCGTAGCAGGAGACGAGCTGGCCGATCAGCACATTCCCGCCCGCGAACGGCTCGAGCTCCGGATACAGGATCGCCGCGGCGGTCGCGTCGCCGAGCGCCGAGCAGGCGTCGGTCAGGTACGTGAGCGCGGCGAGCCAGAGCGATTCGCGGAACGGGTCGAGCCCGCCGGCGATGACGCGCGAGAGCTCCCGGCGCGCCTCCGCCTCCATGCCCATGTCGGCGAGCAGGGCGACGAGGCCCGGCGCCGGGCCAGGGCCTCGGCCGCCTCCAAGCGCCCGTCGCACAGCGCGATCACCGAGCCGTACTGCTCGGCCACGTGGTGCATGAACGGCTGCGCCGTCCGCTCGGCCGTCGCGCGCAGCGCGGCGACCTCCCGCCTCGCGGAGTCATGGTCGCAGAGGGCGACGAGCATCGTCACCCGCCAGGCCATCGCCTCCGCGACGATCTCCGTGTCGCCCAGCGCGGCGGCGAGGTCCCTGGCCTCGGTCACCATGGCGAGGATCTCCTCGGGCGGGGTGGTCCCGCGCGACCAGTACGAGCGCGCCAGGAGGGTGGCGAGACCGGCGCGGTCGTCCAACCGCCGCGCCATCGCGATCGCGCTCCCGCGGACGACGACACCGCGCTCACGGTGGCCCTGGCGGTCGAGGGCGCGCGCGAGGCCGCTGAGCAGCCCCACGCGGAGCTCGGAGTCGTCGTCGTCGAGCGCCGCCGCCGCCTCCTCCAGGAGCTCCACCGCGGCCCGGTCCGACATTCCGGGGCGCCAGCTCGCGTCTTCGTAGCCGATCGCCGCGCGGGCCAGCAGCCGCGCGTCTCCGAGCTCGCGGCCGCTGTCCGCGGCGGCCCGGAACGCGTCCAGGGCGTCCGCCGCCTTGCCGCCGCGGTTGGTTGCGTTGCCGAGCTCGAGGAAGACCTCGGCGCGGTGCTCGCGGCGGTCGATGCCGAGTGCGAGCGCGGTCCGCAGCCGTGCCGCCGCCTCCTCGAACGCGAGCCCCCGCGAGGCCGCCCGCGCCGCAAGCAGGTTGTACTCGACGGCGCGCTCGGCGCCCCCGAACGGCGCCGCGGCGGCGAAGTGGTAGGCGAGGTCGGCGAGGGCGCGGCCGGAGCGGGTCCCGGCGGCCTCGAGCGCCTCGCCCACGCGGAGGTGGAGCTCCGCGCGCCGCGGCCCGGACAGCCGGTCATACAGCGCCCGCCGCACGAGCTCGTGCGTAAACCGGCAGGCCAGCCCGGGCGATGGGAGCTCCTCGATCATGCCGCTGCGGACGGCCTCGTCGAGCGCCGCGAGGAGCTCGGGCTCGCCGAGGCCGGCGGCGAGGCGGACGACGGCGAGCTCGAACTCGGCCCCGGCGGTCGCCGCGAGCTCGAGCAGGTCGACCGTCGTCGGCCCCAGACGGGAGAGCCGCCGGCTCACGACCTCGCGCACGCTCTCGGGGCTCCCGAGCTCCGCCAGCGGCCGCGTGATGCGCAGCGTCGCGCCGCCC
>JBIOTP010000352.1:0-39787 GCA_044865965.1 Solirubrobacteraceae bacterium | reverse complement strand
CCAGCGCCGTGAGCAGGTCCGTCTGGTAGCCGGCCGGCCGCCGCTCCTCGGCGTCCGGGCACGCGCGGTCGAGCTGGTGGCGCTCCCCGTACTGGACGAGCCGCCCGTTCTCGTTCAGGCAGTACTCGAAGTAGTCGTAGGTGCTGGGGTCGACGCCCGCGTGCCACTCCTGCCAGCCGGGTGGGACCTCGCGCGGGTTGCGGGTGCCGTAATCGTTGAGGTACTTGCCGACGTGCGCGGTCGCGTAGCCCGCCCGGCTGAGCCACACCGGCAGCGTGTTGGTGGAGTCCAGCCGGTAGTAGCCGCCGAACGGCGGCCGGTTGCCGAGCACGCCGTGATGATGCGGGTACTGGCCCGTCAAGAACGTCGCGCGCGAGGGACAGCAGAGCGGATAGACGGCGTAGTTGCGCTCGAACGTGGCGCCCTCGCTCCCGATCAGCCTCCGCACCCGCTCGAGCGCCGCCATCTGCTCGACCGTCTGGTCGTCGGTCATCACGACGACGATGTTCGGGCGCGCCGGCGCGACCTGGGCTCCCGTCTGGCCGCCCCCGACCCCCACCGCGAGCGCTACCGCCGCCACGATGGGATACCCTCGCCGCAGGAACGCGGAGAAGGAGGATCCATGGCCTTCCAGGTCGGAGATCGAGTGGTCGCAGAGTCCGAGTCGACGGAGCGCGCGCCGCGCACGGGCACCGTGCAGGAGGTCCTGCGCGACGATCCGTCGCCGCGCTACCGGATCGACTGGGACGACGGTCACTCGACGATCTACACCCCCGCCGCGGGCGCGCTGCACGCGGCCCCGCCCGGCGTCGGCGCCTCCAACTGACTCAGCGCAGGAGTCCGTCGATGTAGTCGGTCCGGGGACTCCTGCACGCTACCGGGTGTACGTGCGTTCACACCGTAGGTGACCGCGGGTCTACCGCGCCGGGCGTACGGTCGCCGCACGATGATCGCCCTCGCCCTCACCGCCGCGCTCGCGGCGCTCCCCGGACCGACCCCCGTCAACGCCTACCGCGACACGATCGCCTACAGCCAACTCGACCCGGCGACGCACCGGTGGTCGCTGATGCTGCGGAGGGGCGACTCCACCGAGGCCGCCAAGGTGGCGCCGCGGCCGGTGCCGTTCGACGTCGACCTCGGGCCCGACGCGCGCGGCGCCACGGTCGCGGTCTACTCGCGCTGCGCCACCGAGGGGACTCCCGACGCCGGGGCGATCGGCTACCCGGACGGCGCGCGCGGCTGCCGTGTCCACCTGTACGACCCGGCCACCGGCCGCGAGCGCGCGATGGGCGTGTCCGGGTACCTGCCCGCGATCTGGAAGCGCACGCTCGTGTACGCGCGCGGGGACCGCGACGCCACGCTGTTCGCGCGCACCGCGGGGCGGACGCGCCCGCTCGCCGACGGCGGCCGCCTGTTCTGCCACACCCGCAACCGGCAGTGCGAGCGGGGCGACGGCGTGAGCTACACGGGCGTGGACGTCGCCGGCGCACGCGTCGCCGTCGCACGCGAGATCACGGGGATCTACGACGCGCCGGCCACCCAGATTGTGCTCACCGGCCCCGGCCGCCGCCCGCTCATCGTCGAGGCGCGCGGCAACGGGATCTCGTTCCGCGCGATGCGCTTCCCGAGCCTCGACGCCGGCCGCCTCTACTACGCGGAGACATGCGCGGGCGACCCCGCGAGCTGCCTGCAGCTGTTCCGGCGCTACTCGGTCGCGCGCGGCACGCTCGACAGCGCGCGCAGCCCGAGCCTCTACCTCACCGGCTTCGCGCAGTCCGGCCGCGACGCCTACTACGTCCAGGCGGGCGACGACAACTGGGATCCGTTCGAGGACTCCTGCAGCAACTTCGACGCGCCTCCCAGCCCCTGCACGCTCGGTGTCCTGCGGCCCCGCTACGCGCGCAGGTAGGTGAGCACGGCCAGCACGCGGCGGTGGGTGTCCGCCGTCGCGGTCAGGCCGAGCTTGGCGAAGATCGCGCTGACGTGGCGCTCCACCGCGCGGTCGCTGAGGAACAGCCGCTCGGCGATCGCCTGGTTGGAGCGGCCCTCGGCCATCTCCTCGAGCACCGTGCGCTCGCGCTCGGTGAGCTCGGCGAGCGGCCCGGCCGACCGCTTGCGTCCGAGCAGGTGCGAGACCACCTCGGGATCGAGCGCGGACTCGCCGTCGGCGACGCGGCGCACCGCGTCGACGAGCCGGTCGCCGTCGGTGATGCGGTCCTTGAGCAGGTAGCCGACGCCCTCGGTGCCCTCGCCCAGCAGCGCGAACACGTAGTCCTCGTCGACGTACTGCGAGAGGACGAGGACGCCGGTGCCGGGGCGCTCCGCGCGGATGCGGCGCGCGGCCTGCAGGCCCTCGTCGGTGTGGGTCGGCGGCATCCGGATGTCGGTGACGGCGACGTCCGGCTTGTGCCCGCGGACCTTGCGCAGCAGCTCGTCGAGGTCGCCGGCCAGCCCGGCGACCTCGACGCCGGAGGCCTCCAGCAGCCGCGCGATCCCCTCGCGCAGCAGCAGGTTGTCCTCGGCGACTACGACGCGCACGGGATCACCCCCCGCACGAGCGTGCCGCTCCCGGGCGGGCTGTCGAGCTCGAGCCGCCCGTCCAGCGCGGCGAGCCGGTCGGCGATGCCGCGCAGCCCGGAGCCGGAGGAAGCATCCGCGCCGCCCACGCCGTCGTCGCGGATCTCCATCACGAGCGCCCCGTCGCTGCGCGCGACGGAGACCTCCGCGCGGGTCGCGCGCGCGTAACGTGAGACGTTTGTGAGCGCCTCGGCCGTAAGGTAGTAGGCCGCCGACTCCACCGGGGCGGGGAAACGGCCCTCGTCCTCGTGGTGCAGCCACACCGGCAGCGGGGCCCGCCGCACGAGCGTGCGCAGCGCCGGCAGCAGACCGAGCTGCGTGAGCACGGCGGGATGGATCCCGCGCGCCAGCTCGCGCAGCTCCGCGGTGGCCCGCTGCAGCTCGTCGCGGGTCGCGGCGAGGCGGCGGGCCGGCTCGCCGGACAGCTCGCCCTGCAGCACCTTGAGGTCGAGCCCGACCGCCAGCAGGCGCGACTGGGCGCCGTCGTGGAGGTCGCGCTCGAGCCGCCGGCGCGCCTCGTCGGCGGCCGCCACGATCCGCGCGCGCGACGCGCGCAGCTCGCGGTCGCGCTCGACCCGGTCGGTGATGTCGCGCACGTAGCCGGTGTACATCGGCGGCCCCGGGACGTCGATGCGGGTGATCGTCAGCTCGACCGGGAACTCGCGGCCGTCGGCGTACAGCGCGGCGATCTCGATCCGCTTGCCGATGAGCTCGCCGCCGCCGCCGGCGGCCGCCCGCGCGAGGCCGGCGCGATGGCGCCCGCGCAGGGAGGGCGGCACCAGCACCTCGGCCATCTCGCGCCCGACCAGCGCCGCCGCCGGATGGCCGAAGACCTCCTCCGCCGCGGCGTTGACCTCGACGATGCAGCCCGTGTGGTCGATCGTGATCACGGCGTCCAGCGCCGCGTCGAGCATCGCCCGTTTGCGCGCCTCGCTGTCGCGCACGGCCGCCTCGGCCCGGCGGTGCTCGGCGAACTGCCCGACGAGCCGGCCGAGACTGGCGAGCGTCGCGGCCAGGTCCGCGTCGGGCTCGAGCCGCTCGACGGAGAGGAACTCCATCGCGCCCGCGCCCAGCAGCGGGAACGCGTACGCCGCGTGCAGCCCGGTCTCGACGGCGACCGGCCGGCGCGGGAAGTTCTCGTCGGCGTGCACGTCCACGATCCAGGCGGGCGCGCCGCTCGCCTGCACGCGCCCCGGCAGCCCCTCCCCGAGCGCCAGCACGAGCTCGCCGGAGGCGGCCGCGAAGGGCTCGTGTCCGGGCGCAGACCACGTCGCCGCGCAGCGCAGGCCGTGCGGCGCCGGCAGCCAGACGCCGCCGTAGTGCCAACCCAGTCCGTCGCCGATCACCCCCAGCAGCCGCGTGAACGGCGCCTCGCCGCCCTCCTCGGCCATCAGGACGGCGGCCACCGCATGCTCCACCTGGAGCAGCCGCGACGGGCTGGGTGGGCTCGCGAGCACCGCCCGACCCTAACGGTCCCGCAGCCGCGCCACCAGACGCCCGCCGGACTCCTCGACCTCGGTGCCGAGCTCGGCGCACGCCGTAGCGAAGCGGCGCGCGATCCAGCGCGCGTCCGCGCCGGTCGCGAGCCGCGTGTGGCAGTAGTCGAGCTCCAGCGGCACGGCCTCCAGGCGGCGCGGCCCGGAGGCGTCGAGATCGACCAGGAACAGCAGCCCGAGGTCGTTGCGCAGGCGGCGGTCCACCGCGTAGTCGTCGACGAAGTCGCCGAGGTCGTAGAGGACCCGCCCGGCCGCGCCGTGGAACACGTGGGCGGAGTGCCCGGCGACGAGCGTCGCGCCCGCCGCGACCATTGCCGCCGCCGCACGACGGACGTGCGGCCGCGGGCGCTCGGTCATGTTCGGGCCCCAGTGCGGGCTGACCAGCACCACGTCCGCGTGTTCGCGCGCGGACGCGACCGCGGGCGCGAGCCAGTCCCCGCGCGGGTCGGCGTGCAGGTCGGCGTAGGCGATCCCCGGCCCCGGGCCGGCCGCGAAGTCGAGCGGGTGGTCGGCGACGGCCACGACCGCGAGCGCCCCGTCCGCCAGCACCCGCGGCTCCCGCGCCGACGCCTCGTCGACGCCGGCGCCCACCCACGGCACGCCGGCGGCGCGGAGATGCTCGAACGTGTCCAGCAGCGCCTCCTGGCCGTAGTCGAGCGCGTGGTTGTTGGCGAGCGTGACGCAATCGGCGCCGATCTCGGCCAGCAGCTCGGCGGCCAGCGGCGGGGCGCGGAAGAAGAACGGCTTGCCGGGTGCCGGCCACGGCGCGCCGCGCTCGGAGATGCAGCACTCGAGGTTGAGCACGAACAGGTCCGCCTCGCTCGCGATCTCAAGCACCTCGGGGTCGAACGGCGGGCGCCGCGTGTGCGCGATCGCCTCGGCCACCTTGCGGCCCAGCATCGTGTCGCCCGCGAGCGCGAGCCGCAGCTCAGCCATCGAAGCCGTGCCGGCCGCGCAGAGGCACGAAGTGGGCGCCCACGATCGAGCGCACGCGCACGAGGCGGCCGTCGTCGCGGCGCCGGAACAGCGTGACGTCCTCGTGGCCGCTCGGCCCGACCGGGTGCACGAGCCGGCCCCCGGGCGCGAGCTGGGCGATCAGCGGCGGCGGCACCCGCGGATGTGCGGCGGCGACCACGATCGCGTCGTAGGGCGCGTGCTCCGGCAGCCCCTCGCTCCCGTCCCCGACCACGACGTGCGCGTTGTCCACGCCCTCGGCGGCGAGGTTGGCCGCCGCCGCCTCGGCCAGCTCCGGCCGGCGCTCGACGCTCCACACCTCGCGCGCGAGCTTCGCGAGCACCGCCGCCTCGTAGCCCAGGCCGGCGCCGACCTCGAGCACGCGCTCGGAGCCCTGCAGCCCCGCGGCCTCCACCATCAGCGCGACGAGCGACGGCTGCGTGGTCACCTGCCCGCCGCCGATCGGGAGTGGGCGGTCGCGCTCCGCCGCGGCGACGTCCTCCAGCGGGACATAGGCCTGCCGCGGCACGGCGGCCATCGCCTCCAGCACGCGCTCGTCGCGCACGCCCGCGACGTACGCGGCGGCGGCGAGCCGTGAGGAAGACGCCATGGGGCAGAGTGTGCCCTACAGTCGCCGGCATGGCCGAGCAGCGCCTGTGGGCACCCTGGCGATTGAAGTACGTGCAGGGCGAGCGTCCCGAATCCGGCTGCATCTTCTGCCTCGCGGCCGAGGCGGACGACGACGCGCGGCGCCACGTCCTGCACCGCGCCGAGCGCTGCTTCGTGCTGCTCAACGCGTTCCCCTACAACAGCGGGCATGTCATGGTCGCGCCGTACCGGCACGTGCCGTCGCTGGAGGACCTCGACGCCGGCGAGTGCGCCGAGCTCATGGCCCTCGCCCAGCGCGCGCTGGGCGCGCTGGGCGAGGAGTACGGCCCCGACGGGTACAACCTCGGGATCAATCAGGGCGAGATCGCCGGCGCGGGCTTCGCCGGCCACCTCCATCTGCACGTCGTCCCGCGCTGGGCGGCCGACAGCAACTTCATGGCGGTGACCGGCGATACGCGCGTGATGCCGCAGTCCCTCGAGGACTCCTACGCCGCGCTGCGCCCGCGGTTCAGCGGACCGTGACGCGGATCCCCCGCGAGAGGTCGCGCACCCGCTTGTCGTCGTCCGTGCGCGCGCGCACGAACACGAGGTAGCGGCCGGGCGCGAGCGGCTTGCCGCCGATCCGGATCGACTCAGGGCGCACGCCGAAGCGCCGCGGCTCGCGTCCGAGCTTCTGCACGCCGACCAGCTCGAGCCTCGGCACGCGCTTGCCGCGCAGCGTGTGCGTGCCGGTGATCCGGAACACCTGCAGGCCGGTGAGCCCGGGGAGGGTGCGGAAGCAGTTGCCCAGCGTCTGGCAGGTGATGCTGAAGCGCGTCGGGTCGATCGCGAGCGACAGGTTCTTCTGCACGTAGCGGGCGTTGCTGACCGGGTCGGCGCCGAGGTCGATGCCGGGGTTGATCAGCCGCTGGCTCTGGTTGTCGAACACCTGCAGCGTGTCGTTGCCGCTCGCCGCGCGGCGGAAGAAGCCCATGTAGCGGCCGTCGCCGGTGAACGACGAGACGTGCTCGTCCAGCGGCGTGTTGATCTTCGTCGGGTCCGACGGCGACCCGGACGGGTACAGGCTCGAGCCGGCGGTGCCGAACAGCGTGCCGAGGTCGCCGTTGCCGAACTGGCCGTTGGCGATCGTCGCGCGGGTGAAGTTGACCGCGCCGAAGCGGGCCTCGGCGTGCAGGTAGGCGGTCGTGGGCGTGCCGAGCAGCCCGGCGATCCGCCGGACGTCGCCCTGCAGGCCGGGCAGCGTCGTCTGCACCTCGTCGATGTCGAACGTGCCGGCGCGGCTCGTGCTCCACGCCATCAGCGGGTTCGTGCCGTCGTCGATGCTCGCTCCCGCGGTGCCGGCGCCCAGCGGCGCGCCCGGCAGCGAGAGCACGCGGCTGATCGGCTCGCCGGGGACGCCGCTCTCCACGATCGCCTGGGCGGGAATGTTCGCCGTGCCGAGGACCGCGCCGCTGGAGAGCAGGCTCCCGCGTCCGTGGATGCTGCGCTGGCCGCCCGGGCTCAGGTCCGGCCCGAGCAGCGGGGCGAAGCCGGGCAGCGACTGCTCGCCGACGGGCGGGCCGAGCGGGCGCAGCTGCTGGGTCACGAGCGAGCCATTGCGCTCGAAGATCAGCCGGCCGGCATCGGCGCTGAGCGACGGGTGGGCTTCGTTCGACGTGGTGTTCACACCGGCCGGCAGCGGGAGCTGCTGCCCGGTCGAGACGTCGAGCAGGGCGATATCCGTGCCCTGCCCGGGCACTGCGTGGTCATAGGCGGCCACGATGTCGGCCTGCGCGGCGGCGGCCGGCAGGAGGGCGATGGCCGCCGCCGCCACGGCAGCGGTCATCATCCGACGAGGGACTCTCATCGAGTTCCTACTCCTTCTCTCATGTGCCCCCGGCATCCGGCCGGGCGCGATTCAGGAGGCAATAGACGCCCTGCGGCGGGCGTCTATTCCAGCGCTGCGCGGGCGCTCTCGAGATCGTCGGTGGCGATCACGATCCGCACGCCGCCGAGCGCGGTGTAGGCGAGCTCGACGTTCACATTGGCGTCGGCCAGCGTGCGTGCCAGCTCGCCGAGGCTCCCCGGCCGGTCGTCGACGTCGACGACGAGCACCTCGCGGTCGTCCGCCACCCCGAGTCCGTTCCGCTCGAGCTCGCCGCGCGCGCGGTCCGCGGACTCGTCGTCGACCAGCACGTGGACGACGCCCCGCCCCTCCCCCGTGAACGCGGCGAGCCCGCGGACGTTGACCCCGGCCGTGCCCGTGAGCTCCCCGAGCTGCGCGAGCTGGCCCGGCTGATCGGCGAGGATCACGGTCAGGTTCCTCGGCATCGCCCGCTCATCTTGTCATCCTTGGGGCGATGTGGCGCGGCGGCTACGCTGTAGCGGCCCTGTCGTCACTGCGCTCTTGGAGGAGCGAGGATGGGCCAGCTCCGCGGGTTCGTGGAGATCCAACGGGGCCCCACGCCCCAGCGGGATCCCCACGCGCGCAAAGCCGACTACAACGAGATCTACGACATCGCGTCCCCGGCCCAGGCGGCGGAGGACGGCGCGCGCTGCATGGAGTGCGGCGTCCCGTTCTGCCACCAGGGCTGCCCGCTCGGGAACCTGATCCCGGACTGGAACGACTTCGTCTATCGCGACCGCTGGCGCTCCGCGATCGACCAGCTGCACGCGACCAACGACTTCCCGGAGTTCACCGGCCGCATCTGCCCGGCGCCGTGCGAGTCGGCCTGCGTGCTGGCGATCAATGACGATCCGGTGGCGATCAAGTCGATCGAGGTGGCGATCGCGGAGCGCGCGTTCGGCGAGGGCTGGGTCACGCCGCAGCCGCCGGCGACCCGCACCGGCCGGCGCGTGGCGGTGATCGGCGCCGGCCCGGCGGGGATGGCGGCCGCCAACCAGCTCAACCGCCGTGGCCACACCGCGGTCGTGTTCGAGCGCGACGAGGGGCCGGGCGGGCTCATGCGCTTCGGCGTGCCGGACTTCAAGCTCGGCAAGGACGTGATCGACCGCCGCGTCGCGGTGCTCGAGGCCGAGGGCGTCGACTTCCGCTACGGCGTCGACGTCGGCGTGACCGTCGACGCGCGCGAGCTGGCCGAGGAGTTCGACGCGGTGGTGGTGGCGACCGGCGCGCGCGTGCCGCGCGAGCTGCCGATCCCCGGCCGCGACCTCAAGGGCGTGCGCTTCGCGATGGACTACCTGTACGTGCGCAACCGCTGGGTCGCGGAGCAGCAGGGGCGCCCGGCGTTCCCGTACGACGCGTCGCTGAGCGCCCACGGGAAGCACGTGGTCGTGATCGGCGGCGGCGACACGGCGATGGACTGCGTCGGCAACGCCCACCGCGAGGGGGCGCTGAGCGTCACCGTGCTCGACAGCTACGCGCCGCCCCGCGGGCCGTACACGCGCGACAACGCGCCGTGGCCCGAGGCGCCCAAGCGCTTCCCGCACACCTACGCGCTGGACGAGGGCGGGGAGCGGATGTGGCACAAGACGGCGGTCGAGCTGATCGGCGACGAGGACGGCCACGTGCGCGAGGCGATCGGCGCGCGCGCCGGCCCGGCGCCCGACTACCGCCCGGTGGAGGGGACCGAGTTCAGGCTCCCGGCCGACCTCGTGCTGATCGCGATCGGCTTCTCCGGCCCCGAGCCGGCGGGCCCGATCGAGCAGCTCGGGCTGAGCCTCGACAAGCGCACCGCGATCCACGCGCCGACCTTCGAGTCCTCGATCCCCGGCGTGTTCGCCGCCGGCGACGCCCGCCGCGGGCAGTCGCTCATCGTGTGGGCGATCGCCGAGGGCCGGCGGTGCGCGCGCATGGTGGACCGGTTTCTGGCTCGTACCTGAGGACGACGCAGGTCAGCCTCCAGACCGACGACAGGAGCGCGCGCCGCTGGGACCCTTCGCGGGCCGGCTCCGCGGCGGTGGCGAGCGTGTCGTTCAAGATCATGAGGTGATCGCGCCCGCCCCCACCGACATGATTCTTCGCGGCGCCCTCGTGTGGACCCCGCGGGCGCCAGCGGCCGTCCGCGACCTCGCCGTCGCGGGCGGCCGCATCGCCGCGGAGGCCGGCGGCGAGGAGATCGACTGCCGGCGCCGGATGATCGTCCCCGGACTGGTCAACGCCCACTTCCACTCCAACGAGAACTGGTTCAAGGGGCGCTTCGACCGGCTGCCGCTCGAGCCGTGGATGCTCTACAGCTACCCGGCGCTGCTGGCGCCGGTCCAGGGCCCGGCGGAGATCGAGCTGCGCACGCTGCTGGGCTGCGTCGAGCTGCTGCGCGGCGGGACGACGACGGTCGTCGACTTCCTCTACGAGCTGGCCGGCATGACGCTCGAGACATTGGAGGCCGTCGTCGGCGCGTACCGGCGGGCCGGCCTGCGCGCGCTGGTGGTGCTCGGGATCGCCGACCTGCAGTGGCGCGAGACGGTCGTGCTGGACACCGAGGCGCTGTCGGCGTCCGCGCGGGCCGCGCTCGACGCCGAGGCGCCGCCGCCGTGGCCGGCGTGGCGCGAGCTCGCCGAGGAGGCGGTGCGCCGCTTCCACCGTCCGGAGGAGGGGATCGCGATCGCCCTCGGCCCCTCCGGCCCGCAGCGCTGCAGCGACGCGATGCTGGCGGGCTGCACCGAGCTCGCCCACGAGCACGGCCTGCTCGTGCACACGCACGTGCTGGAGACGCGCATGCAGGCCCGCGCGGGCCGCGACCGCTGGGGCACGACGCTGCCGCGAGCGCTGGACGCGCTCGGCTGCCTCGACGATCGCACCTGCTTCGAGCACGCGATCTGGCTCGCGGATGAGGACCTGCCGCTGCTCGCCGAGCGCGGCGTGCGGGTCGTGCACAACCCGGTGTCGAATTTGAAACTCGGCAGCGGCGCCTGCCGCGTGCGCGAGCTGCGCGCGCACGCGATCCCTGTCGGCCTCGGCACCGACGGCGCGTCCTCCAACGACGGCACGGACATGCTCGCGACGGTCAAGACCGCGGCGCTGATCCACTTCGACCCGCGCGAGGACTTCTCCCACTGGCTCGGCGCCGAGCCCGCCTTGGAGATGGCGACCGCCGGCGGCGCGGCGGCGACGCCGTGGGACGTAGGACGCCTCGAAGAGGGCGCGCCCGCCGACCTGCTGGCCCTCGACCTCGACCACCACAGCTTCACGCCGTTGAACGAGCCGGCGCGCCAGCTCGCCTACACCGCCCCGTCGGGCGCGCTGCGCGACGTCATGATCGGCGGGCGCTGGGTGCTGCGCGACGGCTCCCCCACCGGGTTCGACGCGGACGCGGTGCTCGCCGAGGCGCGCGACGTGGGGCGGGCGATCGTCGCGCGCTTCGCCGCCGCCGACGCGCTCGCCGGCGACCTCCTCGCGGGCGTGCGCGCCGGCTGGCTGCAGGTCGCCGGCGGTTCCCATTGATCCAAGACGCCGGGCGTTCGGGCTGCCAGGCTGAGGCGCATGAAGCTCTATCCCAGTCTGCGCTACCGCGACGCCCGGGCGGCCACCGAGTCGCTCGACCGGGCCTTGGGCGCCGAGGTCGTGCGGCCGCTCGAGGACCAGGACTACGGCTCGCGCGACTTCTCCGTGCGCGACCTCGAGGGCAACCTCTGGAGCTTCGGGACCTACGAGCCGTAGTACCCTCGCCGCGTGGCCGCATACGTCTCCCGCGTCCGGATCGAGCGCCTCGGCGGCCCCCAGCGCCTGGCGTACCTGCCGGCGGAGTCCGAGCCGGTGGCGTTCGGCGTGCACGCCGAGGTCGCCGAGCACTACGGCGTGTCGCCGGACAAGTACCCGCCGCGGGCCACCACGCTCGACTACGTGGTGGCCGCCGCCGGGGGCTGACTGGCCGGCACCTTCGCCGGCGCGCTGGAGGCGCGTCAGATCGAAGTCGATCCGGAGCGCTACGAGGTCGAGGCGGTCGGCGAGATCGAGCTCGAGGGCAAGGTGCTCGTGATCAAGCGGATCACGGTGCGCTACCGGCTGCCGGTCCCGCCCGACCGCCGCGAGGACGTCGAGCGCGTGCACGCCGTCCACGCCCGCTCGTGCCCGGTCGCCCGCAGCCTCGAAGGCGGGATCGACGTCCGCACCGAGCTGGAGATGCTCACCTGAGCGTGAGCCCGAGGCGCTCCAACGCCTCGGCGAAGTCGGGATCGCCCTCCTCGAGCGCCTCCGTGCCCTGGTCGAGGATCTCCGCGGGCTCGAAGATGGCCCAGTTCTCGATCTCGTCGCCGAGCCGCGAGAGGTAGCGCAGCCCCGCGAAGCGGCGCTCGCCGCGCTCGTCGGCGAGCTCGTAGATGCGCCGCCCGATCTCCTGCGTGAACCGCCGCGGAACGCTGAGGCGCACGCTGGCCGCGTCGAGATCGGCGAGCCCGTAGTGGACCAGCCGCGCCGCCATCGCCGTCCGCAGCCAGGCGAGCGAGTCAGAGTGGGCGATCTCGCAATAGGAGCCCATGAGCCGCCCGCGCCCGACCGCACGGTCAGCCAGCCAGCGCCGCGGGACGGTTCCCGCCGGCAGCGTCGCATCGGACGGCTCGCCCGGGTCCGGCGCGATCTCCGCGAGCGCGGCGACCACGGCCGGGTCGGGGCGAAAGCGCGCGAGCGTCTCGAGAAAGACACCGAGTCGCTGGGTCGACGCGTACAGGACCCGGTAGGCGCCCAGCGGATCGTCGTAGCGGCTGCCGAACGTCGCGTCGTCGGTCGCGAACGCCCAGTCGGGCCACGCCCACGGATCGGGGCGGCGGCCGAGGCGGTGGACGACGCCCGCCGGCGCGACCGCGCGCGGCTGCGGCGTCATCCGCCGACGAGGAACGCGCGCGAGGCGGCGATCACGGCCGGGCCCACCTCGTCGAGGTCACCCTCCCGGAGCAGGCGTGCGGGCGAGCGGTCCTCGAGCTGCGGGTTGAGCCCCTGGAACCAGGCCTGCGCGACCTCCGGCCCGTCCACGCGCGAGATCGCCAGCGCGACCTGTAGCGCCGCCCGCAGCCGGCGCACGGTCTGGGCGCTCGGGCTGCGCACGCCGTCCGCCCACTCGTGCACCGCGCGGGTCTCCTTCACGCCGCCGAGGTAGGCGACGAGCCGCGCGCCGAGCAGGTCCCGCAGCTCGGCGACGAGCTCCGGCACCGCCACGCGGACCGCGCGGGCGTGGGCGTCGAGATCGGGACGGGGCGGAGCGATGGCCATCGGCGATACCAGTCTAGATCACAAGCTGAATCACAACAAGTATGACAGCTTCATCGGCTATCGTCGCGCGCGGCGGCATGACCATCGAGCGACTTCCGGACCCCGCAGCGGGTAACCCGGGAGCGCATGAGGGCCGCGCCGACGAGCGACCTGTGGTGGAAGAACGCGATCGTCTACTGCCTCGACGTCGAGACGTTCCGTGACGCCGACGGCGACGGCTGCGGCGACCTGGCCGGGCTGATCGAGCGCATCGACCACGTCGCGTCCCTCGGCGTCACGTGCCTGTGGCTGATGCCGCTCTATCCCACGCCCAACCGCGACGACGGCTACGACATCACCGACTACCTGGCCGTCGACCCGCGCCTCGGCGACCTCGGCGACGTGGTCGAGGCGATCCGGCACGCGCGCGACCGCGGCCTGCGGGTCCTCGCCGACCTCGTGCCCAACCACACTTCGAACGAGCACCCGTGGTTCCGCGCCGCCCGCGCGAGCCGCTCGTCGCCCTACCGCGGCTACTACGTGTGGTCCGACGACCCGTCGCGCGCGCGGGGCACCACGCCCGACAACTGGACCTGGGACGAGCAGGCCGGGCAGCACTACATGCACCGCTTCCAGCCGTTCCAGCCGGACCTCAACATCGCCAACCCGGCGGTCCGCGACGAGATCGCCAAGACCGCCGGATTCTGGTTGGCGCTCGGCGCCTCCGGCTTCCGCATCGACGCCGTCCCGTTCCTGGTCGAGGAGGCCGGGATCGACGGCGCGCCGCCCGGCGCGGGCAAGCGCTGGCTCCACGACCTGCGCGAGTACGCGATGCGGCGCCGCGGCGACGCGATGCTGATGGGCGAGGTCAACGTCCCGATGGACTCGATCGAGTCCTACTTCGAGGACCACGGCGACGCGCTCCATCTCCAGCTCGGCTTCCTGATCAACCAGCGCCTGTGGCTGTCGCTCGCGCGCGGCGAGGCGGCGCCGCTGGAGGACCTGATCCGGCGCCTGCCGGTCCCGCCCCAGGACGCCGGCTGGGCGGTGTTCCTGCGCAACCACGACGAGCTGACGCTCGACAAGCTCGCGCCCGAGGAGCGCGACGAGGTGTTCGCGGCCTTCGCGCCGGAGGAGGACATGCGCATCTACGGCCACGGGATCCGCCGCCGGACCGCCTCGATGCTCGGCGGCGACGGGCCGCGGCTGCGGATGGCGTGGTCGCTCCTGCTCTCGCTGCCGGGCACGCCGGTGATCCTCTACGGCGACGAGATCGGGATGCGCGAGGACCTCTCGATCGAGGGGCGGATGAGCGTGCGGACGCCGATGGAGTGGGACGCCGTCGCCGAGCAGCGCCGCACGCCCGACTCGCTGCTCGCGTTCGTCACGCGGCTGATCCACCGGCGCCGGGAGACCCCCGAGCTCGGCTGGGGGACGAGCGCGCTGATCGAGAACGAGCCGCCGGAGCTGTTCGCGCACCGCTCGGAGTGGCAGGGCTCGACGGTGCTCGCCGTCCACAACCTCGCGGACCGGCCGGTTGCCGCGGAGCTCGAGCTCGGCGAGGACGTCACCGGCGTCGACGACCTGCTGGAGCTGCGCGAGCACCGCGTCGACCGCGGGCGGCTGCGCGTGGAGCTGGACGCCTATGGCTACCTGTGGCTGCGAACGCAAGCTTCACGCGGGCGGGGCGTTTGACGCCACCATGCGAAAGAGATTCGTCCTGGTCGCCGCCCTCACCGGCGCGCTGACCTTCTGGTGGAACGACTTCGTGTACCACGAGGACCGTCGACCGCATCGGCCAGGAGGTCGTCATGCAGGTCGACACGACGACGCTGGCGTCGGTCGGCACCGTGGCCAAGATGACATCCGGCGAGGGAGAGCCGGGCAACGACGTCGCGCTGATACGGATCGACCCGGCGGTCGCCGCCAAGTGGGGCGTCAATCCCGCCGTCCCCGTGCTCGGCGGCCCGAACGGGATCTACACCGGCTGCGGGCCGGTCGGCGTCAAGTACTACGGGCACGGCTACGGCGTCGCGGTGGCGCAGCGCAAGGTCGAGGCCGGCGTGGCCACCAACTGGCACGACGACGGCTACGGCTGGACCGGCTTCGGCGCGCCGGGCGACTCCGGCAGCCCCGTGCTGACCGCCGACGGCCTTGCGGCGGGCAACTTCACGCACCTCATCGTCGACACCGGCGACTATCTCGGGTCCGACCACGCCGGCATGCGGATCACGCGGATCCTGCAGACGATGGGCGTGCGGCTCGTGAACGCCGACGGCTCGACCACGGGCGCGGCGTCGACGAGCTGCGGCTGAAAGGCTCGCCCGACGGGGGTCCGCTCGCGTAGCCTGGCGGCGCGCGTGCGGATCCACGTCGTCAGCGACCTCCACGTCGAGTTCGGCGCCCCCTTCGAGCCGCCGGAGGTGGGCGCCGACGTGCTCGTGCTCGCGGGCGACATCGGCCTGGGGACGGCGGGCGTGGCGCTCGCGCGCCGGTGGGCGCAGGAGCGGCCGGTGCTGTTCGTGGCCGGCAACCACGAGTACTACCGCCACGCGCTGCCCGCGCTCACCGCCGAGCTGCGGGAGGCGGCGGCGGGCAGCGCGGTCCATGTACTCGAGAACGACGAGGTCGTGATCGAGGGCGTCCGCTTCCTCGGCTGCACGCTGTGGAGCGACTTCATGGCCGGCGGCGCCGGCGAGCTGGAGCGGTCGATGAGCCTCTGCGCCCAGCTCCTGAGCGACTACGAGGTGATCCGCTGGAGCGAGGAGGGGCGGCTGCTGCAGCCCGCCGACACGCGCGCGCTGCACGTGGCGAGCCGGCGCTGGCTGACCGAGCGGCTCGCGGCGCCGCACGCCGGCCCGACGGTCATCGTCACCCATCACGCGCCGCTGGTGCGGCGCAACCCGCTGTCGCGCGTCGGGCGCGCGATCGGGGGGGCTTTCGCGAGCGACCTCACCGAGCTGATGCAGGGCGACCGCGTGGCGCTGTGGATCTACGGCCACACGCACCGCGCGGCCGACCTGCACGTCGACGGGACGCGGCTCGTCAGCAACCCGCGCGGCTACCCGCACGAGCCCGTGGCGGAGTTCGACGCGCGGCTCGCGGTCGACCTCTGACCCCCCGATCAGCGGCGGCGCTCAGGCGGCAGCGTGCTCGGGCCGACGTGCTCGTCGAGCCAGCCGGTGAGCGGGCGCGCCGCGCGCCAGGTGGCGGCCACGTGGTCGAGCGCCTTGCGGGTCGTGAGCGCCGGGCCGGCGTCGAGGCGGCGCCCGGCGATCAGGCTCTTGTAACGGAGCAGGCCGACGCGCGGATGGTCGCGCGGCATCCCGCGCGGGGCGGTCTTGAGCGCCGGCTCGCCGATCTCCAGCCCGGCGCGCTCGACCTCCGCGAGCGCGCCCGCGAGCGCCTCGCCGCGAGGATCGTCCAGCACCGCGTCCCGGTAGCGCTCGAGCTGGTCGTTCGCCATCCGGTAGTAGCCCGTCCCGGCGTACAGGCCCTGCGCGGACACGGACGCGTACAGGGCGGTGCCCCCTCGGTTGTGCAGCACGCCGTACGTCCGCGTCTTGTACGGCGACTTGTCCTTCGAGAAGCGGATGTCGCGGTGCTGGCGGAATACGTGCGGCTCGCCGCCGAACTCGTGGGTCAGGTCGTCGAGCAGGTCCTCGAACGGGCCCCGCACGGCGTCCTCGAACGTCGCGCGGTTGGCCTCGAAGTACGCCTTGGAGTTGTCGCGCTCGAGGCCCTCGAACCAGTCGACGGCCTCGGCGCCGAAGCCCCGGAAGCTCACTCCGGCTCCTCCTCCGGCGGCGGCTCGACGGGCCGCAGCGGCTGGCCGAACTCGGGGCACGCCTCGTTGCGGCACTCCCAGTCGTGCTCGGGGCCGCCGAGCGCCTCGCTGGCGGGCTGGCCGCAGGTCGGGCAGATGGGCGGGCTCGCTTCCACCCCACGGGTTGTATCGCCTCCCGTGTCTAGAGTGCCCCCCGGGCGTGCTCCACCTCCACCGAGCTGAGCGTGCGGACGGCCTCGTCGAGGCGCTCCGCGCACTGCTGGCCGAGCCGCCGGCGGACCCGTTCGCGCCCGAGGTCATCGCCGTCCCGACCCGTGGCATGGAGCGCTGGCTGACCCAGCGGCTGTCCGCGCGGCTCGGGGCGTCGGCGGGCCGCGCCGACGGCGTGTGCGCGAACGTCGAGTTCCCGCCGCCGCGGCGGCTGGTGAACGAGGCGGTCGCGGCGGCGTCGGGGATCGAGCCCGCCGGCGACGCGTGGCCGCCCGAGCGCGCCGTCTGGCCGCTGCTGGAGGTCGTCGACGCCGGCCTCGGCGAGCCCTGGCTGCGCGAGCTCGCCGAGCACCTCGGCGAGCGCCGCCTGAGCACCGTCCGGCACATCGCCGAGCTGTTCGACCGCTATGCGCTGCAGCGTCCGGAGATGATCCGCGGCTGGGCGGACGGGCGGGACGGCGGCTGGCAGGCCGAGCTGTGGCGCCGGCTGCGCGGGCGGATCGGCCAGCCGAGCCCGGCCGAGCGGATCGAGCCCGCCTGCGCGCGCCTGCGCGAGGAGCCCGGGCTCGCGGCGCTGCCCGAGCGGATCGCCCTGTTCGGGCTCACGCGGCTGCCGGCCGCCCGCCTGCAGGTGCTGCGCGCGCTGGCCGAGCGCCGCGACGTCCACCTCTTCCTGCTGCACCCGTCGCCCGCGCTGTGGGAGCGCGTCGGCCGGCGGCGGGTCGTCCGCCGCGCCGAGGACCCGACCGCGCTGCTCGCTGTCAACCGCCTGCTGGCGTCGTGGGGGCAGGACGCGCGCGAGATGCAGCTCGTGCTCGGCGGCGCCGGCGAGCACGCGGATCACCACCACCCGGTGGAGCACCGCGGCGAGACGCTGCTCGCGCGCATCCAGGCCGACGTGCGCGCGGATCGCTCGCCGCGGGGCGCGCCGCTTCCGGGCGCGCAGGACGCGCGCCTCCCGCTCGAGCCCGACGACCGCAGCGTCGAGGTCCACGCCTGCCACGGCCGCGCCCGCCAGGTCGAGGTCCTGCGCGACGCGATCCTCCACCTGCTGGAGGAGGATCCGTCTCTCGAGCCGCGCGACGTGATCGTGATGTGCCCCGACATCGAGGCGTTCGCGCCGCTCATCCAGGCCACGTTCGGCGCCGGCGAGGAGGACGACGAGACCACCCTGCGCGTGCGCCTCGCGGACCGCGCGCTGCGCCAGACGAACCCCGTGCTCGGCGTCGTCGCCCGCCTGCTCGACCTCGCCGAGGAGCGCCTGACGGCGTCGCAGGTGCTCGACCTGGCGGACCGCGAGCCGGTGCGCCGGCGGTTCCGGCTCGGCGACGAGGACCTCGCGCGCCTGCAGGGCTGGGTCGCCGAGAGCGGCATCCGCTGGGGGCTGGACGCCGAGCACCGTGAGCCGTTCAAGCTCACGCAGCTCGACGCCGGCACGTGGCGCAAGGGCCTCGACCGGCTCCTCATGGGCGTGACGATGACCGAGGACGAGCAGCGCCTGTTCGAGCGCGTGCTGCCGCTCGACGACGTGGAGAGCGGGGCGATCGACCTCGCCGGGCGCTTCGCGGAGCTGCTCGACCGCCTGCGGGCGGCGATCGACGCGCTCGGCGCGACGCAGCCGATCGGCGCCTGGGCGGAGGCGATCGGCGCCGCCGCCGACGCGCTGGCCGCCGCGGCCCCGCGCGACGCCTGGCAGCGCGCGGAGCTGCAGCGCCTGCTCGACGACGTGGTGGCGGACGCCGGCACGAGCACGACGGGCCTGACGCTCCCGGACGTCCGCGCGCTGCTCGGCGAGCGCCTGCAGGGCCGGCCCACGCGGGCGAACTTCCGCACCGGGCATCTCACGATCTGCACGCTCGTGCCGATGCGCTCGGTCCCGCACCGCGTCGTCTGCCTGCTCGGGCTCGACGACGGCGCGTTCCCGCGCAAGGCGCCGCGCGACGGCGACGACCTCATCCTCGACGACCCGCACGTCGGCGACCGCGACCCGCGCGCCGAGGACCGCCAGATGCTGCTCGACGCGCTGCTGGCGGCGACCGACCGGCTGATCGTCACCTACACCGGCAACGACGAGCGCACGAACGCCCCGCGGCCGCCGGCCGTGCCGGTCGGCGAGCTGCTGGACACCGTCGACGCCACGGTCTGCGGCGACGCCCGCGCCCAGGTGCTGGTGCGCCATCCCCTGCAGCCGTTCGACCCGCGCAACTTCACGCGCGGGGAGCTCGTGCGCGGCCGAACGTGGAGCTTCGACGCCGTCACGCTCGCGGGGGCGCGGGCGCTGGGCGGGCCGCGCGAGCGCCCCGGCCCGTTCCTCGCCGGCCCGCTGGCGCCCGTCGAGGGGAGCGTCGTCGAGCTCGAGGACCTCGTGCGCTTCGTCCAGCACCCGGTGCGGGCGTTCCTGCGCCAGCGGCTCGGCATCAGCGTGGCCGACTTCTCCGACGAGCTGGAGGACGACCTGCAGGTCGAGCTGGATCCGCTCGGGAAGTCCCGCGTCGGCCAGCGGCTGCTCGAGGCGCGGCTCGCGGGCGTCGAGCGCCGGACCGCGATCCTCGCCGAGATCGCGCGCGGCATGCTCCCGCCGGGCGTGCTGGGCAAGCCCGTGATCGACGAGGTCGACCCGGCCGTCGATGCGATCGTGGCCGCGGTCCCGGACACCCCGCCCGTCGGCTCGGTCGACGTCCGCGTCGCGCTGCCGGACGGGCGCTCGCTCAACGGGACCGTCCCCGACGTCGGCGGCGACCTGCTGCGGACTGTGATGTACGCGCGCGTCGCCCCCAGGCACCGGCTCACGGCCTGGGTCCGGCTGCTCGCGCTGTCGGCCGCCCATCCGGAGCGACCGTTCGCCGCCGCGACCGTCGGGCGGGGCAGCGGGGACAGCGTGGCGGTCGCGAGCATCCGGCCGCTCGGCGCCGAGGCGGCGCTGGAGCAGCTCGCGTCGCTCGTCGAGCTCCACGGCCGCGGGCTGCGCGAGCCGCTGCCGCTCTACTGCCGGACGTCGGCGGCCTACGCGGCCGAGGGGGCCGGCGCCGCCCGGGCGGCGTGGACGTCGGAGTGGACGTTCGACCACGAGGACAAGGAGCTCGAGCACCAGCTCGTCCTGGGCGGCGTGCGGGAGTTCGACGAGCTCCTCGCGGACCCGCGGTTCGACCGCTACGCCCACCGGCTGTGGGACGGGCTGCTCGCGCGCGAGGAGATGGCATGACCGCGCCGTTCGATGTTTGCGGCCCGCTGCCGGAGGGCGTGACCGTGCTCGAGGCGAGCGCCGGGACCGGCAAGACTTACACGATCGCCGCGCTCGCGGCGCGCTACGTCGCCGAGGGCATCCCGCTCGACCGGCTGCTGCTGGTCACGTTCACGCGCATGGCGACGGGCGAGCTGCGCGAGCGGGTGCGCGAGCGGCTCGCCGGCGTCGAGCTGGGGCTGGAGCGTGCGCTGGCCGGCGAGACGCCGGACGACGCCGTCGTGGCGCTGCTCGCCCGCCCGCCGGGCGTCGAGCTCCGGCGCGACCGCCTGCGGCGCGCGCTGGCCGACTTCGACGCGGCCACGATCGCCACGACGCACGGCTTCTGCCAGGAGATGCTCGGCGGCCTCGGGATCGCCGGCGACCTCGAGCCGGACGTGGAGTTCGTGGAGGACATCGGCGACCTGGTCGACGAGGTCGTCGACGATCTCTACGTCCGCCGCTTCCACCACCGCGACGACACGCCGCGGTTCGGGCGCGCGCAGGCCGCCGAGATCGCGCGCGTGGTGGTCGGGAACCCCGCCACGCCGATCGTGCCCGCCGCGGGCGAGGTGCCGGAGATGCGCCGCCGGCTCGCGGTGGCGGTGCGCGAGGAGCTCGAGCGCCGCAAGCACCGGATGGCGGTGATGACCTACGACGATCTCCTGATCCGGCTCGACAGGGCGCTCGCCGGCGAGGCGGCCGTCGCCCGCGTGCGCGACCGCTACGGCGTCGTGCTGGTCGACGAGTTCCAGGACACCGACCCCGTGCAGTGGAGCATCCTGCGGCGCGCGTTCGGGGGCGGCGGCACGACGCTCGTGTTGATCGGCGACCCGAAACAGGCCATCTACGCGTTCCGCGGCGCCGACGTCTACGCCTACCTCGACGCGGCGGGGACCGCGGCGCGCTCGACGCTGGACGTCAACTGGCGCGCCGACCAGGGGCTCATCGACGCCTACGACGCGATGTTCGGGGGCGCGCGGCTCGGGCATCCGGGGATCGTCTACCTCGACGTGCGCGCCGCCGAGTCGCACCAGGAGCCGGGGCTGTCCGGCGGCGGCGCGCCGCTGCGCGTGCGGGTCGTGCACCGCGACGAGCCGTCGATCGAGCTGACGCGCGGGGGCTGCGCGAAGAACGCCTCCGCCCGTGAGCACGTCGCCAAGGACCTCGCGGCCGACCTGGTGAGGCTGCTGTCCTCGGGCGCCGAGATCGTGCGCGGCGGGGCCCGCGAGCCGTTGCGCCCCGGCCACGTCGCGGTGCTCGTGCGCACGAACCGCAACGCGGCGCTGATCCGCGAGGCGCTCGACGAGGTCGACATCCCCGCGGTCATCAACGGCGCGGGCAGCGTGTTCGGCGCCCCGCCGGCGCGCGAGTGGCTGCGCCTGCTGGAGGCGATCGAGCGCCCCACCCACCAGGGCCGCGCCCGCTCGGCCGCGCTCACGTGCTTTATCGGCTGGTCCCCGGAGCGCCTCGCGGCCGCGGACGAGGCCGCCTGGGAGCAGGTCCACCAGCGGCTGCACGACTGGGCGCGGGTGCTGCGGTCCAAGGGCGTGGCGTCGCTGACGGAGACGATCACGCTGGCCGAGCGGCTCCCGGAGCGCATTCTGGCGGGCGTCAGCGGCGAGCGCGACCTGACCGACCTGCGCCACGTGGCGCAGCTCCTGCACGCGACGGCGACGACCGAGCAGATGGGGACGACGGCGCTGACCGCGTGGCTGCGGCGGCGGATCGCCGAGGCCGAGCAGGACACGAGCGACGAGGAGCGCAGCCGCCGGCTCGAGTCCGACGCCGAGGCCGTCCAGGTCCTGACGATCCACCGCAGCAAGGGGCTCGAGTTCCCGGTCGTCTACCTGCCGTTCCTGTGGGAGCCGGGCTACATCCCGCGCGAGCCGCATCCGGTGACGTTCCACGACCCCGACGCGGGCGACGCGCGGGCGATCGACGTCGCGCTGGACGGGCCCGACTTCGCCCGCCACCGGCAGCAGTACGAGACCGAGCAGCGCGGCGAGGACCTGCGGCTCGCCTACGTCGCGCTGACGCGGGCGCAGCACCAGGCGGTCGTGTGGTGGGCGGGCTCGTGGGACAGCCGGAACTCGCCTCTGGGGCGGCTGCTGTTCGCGCGCGACGCCGAGGGCAACGTGGCGCCGTCGGGCCGGGGGACGCCGGAGGACGCGGCCGCGGCCGCGCGCTTCGAGGCGCTGGCGGCCGCCGCGCCCGGCTGCATCGCGGTCGAGCGCTCCTCGCTCGGTCTGCCGGTCGCGTGGTCCGGGCCGCCCGTGGCGCCCGCGGATCTGGAGGCGGCCGCGTTCGACCGCCGCCTCGATCTGCGCTGGCGGCGGACCTCGTACTCCGACATCACCGCCGCGGCCTACGAGGCCCGGGTCGGGAGCGAGCCGGAGGAGGAGCTCGTGAGCGACGAGCCGGTTGCGGCGCCGGCCGAGACCGCGGGCTCCGCCCTGCCGCTGGGGGCGATGCCGGCCGGCGCCGAGGTCGGGACGTTCGTGCACCGTGTGCTGGAGGCGACCGACTTCGCGGCGGCGGATCTCGACGCCGAGCTGGCCGGGCGTGTCGCGGAGGTGCGAGCGCGGCGGAAGGTCGACGTCGGCGATCCGGCGGCGGTCGTGGTGGGGCTGCGGGCGGCGATCGAGACGCCGCTCGGCCCGCTGCTGGACGGCGCCCGGCTGCGCGACGTGCGGCGCGCCGACCGCCTGGACGAGCTGGCGTTCGAGCTGCCGCTCGCGGGCGGTGACGAGCCTGCGGGGCGGCTCACGCTCGCGGCGATCGGCGCCGCGCTGCGCGCGCACGACGACGGGCTCTCCGACTACGCCGAGCGCCTCGACGATCCGGCGCTGCGCTCCAGCGTGCGCGGCTACCTCACCGGGAGCATCGACCTCGTGGTGCGGGCGGGCGACCGGTTCGCGCTGCTCGACTACAAGACGAACTGGCTCGGCGCGCCGGGCGAGCCGCTGGCCCCCCGGCACCACCGCCCGGCCGCGCTGGCGGCCGAGATGCGCCGCTCGCACTACGTGCTGCAGGCGCTGCTCTACACCGTCGCGCTGCACCGCTACCTGCGCTGGCGGCTGCCGGGCTACGACCCCGAGCGCAACCTCGCCGGGGTGCTGTACCTGTTCCTGCGCGGGATGACCGGCCCGCCCGGCGAGGGCGTGTTCGCCTGGCGGCCGTCCGGCGCGCTCGTGGAGGCGTTGAGCGACGTGCTCGACGGGGCCGGATGACCGCGCTCGTGGATCCGTTCGACGCACGGCGCGTGGGCCGCGCGTCGGGGCTGCTGCGTGAGTTCAACGAGGCCGGCGTGCTGGCGGCGGCCGACGTCCACGTCGCGCTGCGGCTGTGCGAGATCGTCGAGGAGGCCGACGACGCGGTGGCGCTGGCCGTCGCGCTCGCCGTGCGCGCGCCGCGGATCGGGCACGTGCACGTGAACCTCGCGACGATCCGCGACACGGCGACCGTCGACGCCGACGAGCCGGTCGACCTGTCGGCGCTGCCGTGGCCGTCCGGCCCGGCCGCCGGAGGCGGTCCGAGCGGCGGCCCGGGCGCCGGACCCGCCCACGCGCGCTGGACGGAGCGGGTGGCGGCGAGCGCCCTCGTCACGGTCGGCGAGGACGCCGCGGTCACGACGCCCCTGCGGCTCGTCGGAACGTGGCTCTATCTCGATCGCTACTGGCGCGAGGAGCTCCGCGTGGCGGAGGACCTGCGGTCGCTGGCCGCGCGGCGGCCGGAGGGCGTGCGGATCGACGTCCTCGCGGACGGGCTCGCGCGGCTGTTTCCCGGGCAGACCGGCCACGTCATGCCCGCCGGCGCCCGCGGGGTCGCGCCCGGGGACCGCGGCGGCCGCCTCACGCCCGCCGGCGCCGCAGGAGCGGGCGGCGTCGTGCCCGGCGACCGCGCCGCCCGCCTCACGCCCGCCGGCGCCGCAGGAGTCGGCCGGGTCGCGCCCGGCGGTCGCGCCCAGTCCCTCGCAGCGGCGTCCGCGGTCCTGCGAGCGTTCGCGGTGGTGGCGGGCGGCCCGGGAACCGGCAAGACGACGACGGTCGCGCGCATCGTCGCGCTCCTGTGCGAGCAGGCCGCGGCGGCCGGGCGGCCGGCGCCGCTCGTCGCGCTCGCGGCGCCGACCGGCAAGGCCGCCGCGCGGCTCGAGGAGGCGGTGCACGAGGAGGCGGCCGGCCTCGCAGTGACCGCCACCGTGCGGGAGGAGCTGCAGGCGCTGCGGGCGTCGACGCTGCACCGGCTGCTCGGCTGGCGGCCGGGCAGCCACAGCCGCTTCCGCCACCACCGCGGCCAGCGGCTGCCGCACGACGTGGTGATCGTCGACGAGACCTCGATGGTGTCGCTCTCGCTGATGGCGCGGCTCGTCGAGGCGATCCGCGCCGACGCCCGCCTGATCCTCGTCGGCGATCCGGCGCAGCTCGCGTCGATCGAGGCGGGCGCCGTGCTCGGCGACATCGTCGGGCCCGCCGCGGGGCGGCTGCAGATCGGCCCGGCCGAGCGGGCGCGGCTCGCCGAGGCGACCGGTCACCCGGTGGACGCGGAGGACCCGCCGCCCGGTGCCGCGGTCGGCGACGGGATCGTGGTGCTGACCCGGGTCCACCGCTTCGGCGGCGGCATCGCTCGCCTCGCGGAGGCGATCCGGCGCGGCAACGGCGACGCGGTGCTCGAGGTCCTCGCGGACGCGCCGGAGGGGGTCACGTGGATCCCGGGCGAGGCGGCCGAGGACGCGCTCCGTGCGGGCATCGTCAGCGCCGCCCGTACCGTGATCGACGCCGGGCGCGCGGGCTTGGCGCGGGAGGCGATCGCCGCGCTCGGCACGTTCCGGCTGCTGTGCGCGCACCGGCGCGGCCCGGACGGCGTGTCCACGTGGACCGCGCGGATCGAGGGCTGGCTCGACGTCGGCGGCGACCACGGGTGGTACGCCGGCCGCCCGCTGCTCGTAACCGAGAACGACTACGAGCTGCGGCTCTACAACGGCGACACCGGCGTCGTCGTGCAGAGCGGCCCCGATCGCGTGAGCGCCGCGTTCGAGCGCGGGGGCGAGATCCTCGCGCTCAGCCCCTCCAGGCTCAGTGCGGTCGACACCGCCTACGCGATGACCATCCACAAGAGCCAGGGCTCCCAGTTCGACACCGCCGCGGTCCTGCTGCCCGCGCCGACCTCGCGCATCCTCACGCGCGAGCTGCTCTACACGGCGGCCACCCGCGCCCGTCAGTCGCTCATCCTCGCGGGCAGCGAGGAGGCGATCCGCATCGCCGTCGACCGCCCCGTCGCGCGCGCGTCCGGGCTGCGCGGGAGGCTATGGGGTCCCTGACCGCCACCGCCCGCCCCGTCGTGCGCGCGTGACCGCCGGTACGTTCTTCGCGGATGGATTCGGAGCCGATGATCGAGGGCACGCCCGGAAGCCCCTTCGAGGGCGAGGTGGTCATCCGGCGCGTGCGCTGGTCCAGTGACGAGTCGGGCTTCGCCGTCGTCGACGCCGACCGCGACGGCGACGAGATCGTGCTCGTGGGCGCGCTCGCCCACCTCGAGGAGCGCGAGCGGGCGCGGATCGCGGGCGTCTGGCAGGACGACCGCCGCTTCGGGATGCAGGTGAAGGTCACGGTGGCCGAGCCGCTCGCGCCGTCCGGCGACGAGGCGCTCTTCGTCTACCTGCGGCGCGTCAAGCACATCGGGACGCGCCGCGCCGCGCAGCTGCTCGAGCGCTACGGCGAAGGCGTGCTCGACGCGATCGACGCCGACCCGCACGCCGCGTTCCGCGCGGCCGGCCTGAACCCCAAGCGCACGAACGAGGCGATCGCCTCGTGGCGCGCGCTGCGCTCGACCCGCGCGCTGCACCTGCTGCTCGCGCCCCACGGCCTCGCCTGGCTGGTCTCGAAGATCGCGGGGCACTACGGCGACCGCGCCCACGAGATGGTGCGCGGCCGCCCCTACGAGCTCACGAGCATGTTCGGCGTCGGCTTCCACACCGCCGACACGATCGCCCGCGCCGCCGGCTACCCCGCGGACTCCCCCGCACGGGCGCGCGCCGCCGTCGTGCACACGCTGGTGGAGGCCGAGCGCGACGGTTCGACCTGCCTGCCCGTCGCGGAGCTCGCCTCCAAGGCCGGCGCGCTGCTCGGCCTGCCGCCCCCGGGGGCGGCGCTGCTGTACGAGATGCGCGCCGACGGTGAACTCGTCCTGGAGGTCGACGCGCGCCGCGCCGTGTGGGCCTACCGCCCGCCGACCGCCGCCTTGGAGGCCGAGCTCGCGAAGATCGTGCTGACGCTCGCCGCCGCCGAGCCCGCGCTGCGCCCGCTCGAGAGCCCGCCGGATGAGGGGCTCGTCCCGGCGCCCGAGCAGTGGGCGGCCGTCCGCGCCGCGTTCGCCTCGCGCCTGTCGATCGTGACCGGCGGCCCGGGCACCGGCAAGACCGCCACGATCCGGCTGATCTGCGCCGCGGCGAAAACGCAGAACGCCTCGGTCGTACTCGTCGCGCCGACCGGCCGCGCGGCCCGCCGGATGGCCGAGTCCTCCGGCAGGGAGGCGTCGACGATCCACTCGGCGCTCGGCTGGGTGCCCGGCATGGGCCCGACGCGCGACGAGCTCGACGACGACCTCCTGATCGTCGACGAGACCTCGATGGCGAACCTCGAGCTGCTCGTCACGCTGCTGCGCGCGGTCGGCCCGGACATGCACGTCGTGCTCGTGGGCGACGCCGACCAGCTCGCCCCGGTGGGCGCCGGCAAGCCGTTCGCCGAGCTCGTCGCGGCGCGGACGGTGCCGGTCGCCGAGCTCACGCACATCTTCCGCCAGGCGGCCGGCAGCATGATCGTCCGCGGCGCCCACGCCGTCCGCCACGGCGAGCCACCCTCGTTCGTGGCATCCCCGGACATGCGGCGCGACCTCTTCCTGATCGCGCGCGACGACCCCCGCGCCGCGCTCGCCGAGGTCGTCTCCCTGGTCACCGAGCGCCTGCCCGCCCACTACGGCGTCGACCCGCTCACCGACATCCAGGTCTTCGCCCCCGTCTACCGCGGCGCGCTCGGCATCGACGCCCTCAACGCCCGCCTGCGCGACGCGCTGAACCCCGGCGGCCACCCGATCCTCGGCGGCCGCCTGCGGCTCGGCGACAAGCTCATGCTCTCCGGCCGCAACCTCCACCAGCTCGGCCTGATGAACGGCACCCTCCTGCGCCTGATCGAGCACCGCGAGGAGGACGAGCTGCTCGTCGTCTCCGCCGACGGCGCCGTCGTCGAGCTGCCCGAGGACGAGGCGCCCCGCCTCCAGCTCGCCTACGCCTGCTCGATCCACAAGGGCCAGGGCATCGAGCTGCCGGTCGCGATCGTCATCGCCCACCCCGCCGCCGGTCCGTACTTCCTGCGCCGCGAGATGCTCTACACCGCCATGACCCGCGCCCGCACGGCGACCATCATCGTCGGCCAGCGAGCCATCGTCGCCCGGGCCGCCGCCCGCCCGGACACCTCCCGCCGCCACTCCCGCCTCGGCGCCCGCCTCTCCGCATGATGGGCTGGGACCCAGCGGCCGTAGCCGAGCTGCGGGGCGCGGTGGCCCGTCGCGACGGCGCCGCGGTTCTCGCCGCGCTCGAGGGCCGCAGGCTCGCCGATGTTCTCCAGCTCGCCGGTGACGGCGTCGTCGCCGCGCGCGAGCAGGGTGTGCCCGGGGCGGACGCGCTCGCGAGCCGATGCGCGGCCGAGCTGCGCGCCCGCGATCTGCCCGGCGACGTGGAGTTGGCGGACACGCTCGAGGGCCGGTCCGATCCCGCGCTTCGCGCCCTCCCCGTCGATCTCGACGAGCTCACGTCGGTGCTGGAGGGCGATCCGCTGCGCGGGGGCGGGCGCATCGACCTCGTCACCGGCGAGATCTGGCATCACTCGCCGTACTACGACGGCATCGACCATGACGACGACGTCGATGACGAGGAGCGCTGGCTCTGGGTCGAGGCGAGATCGCGTGACAGCTGGTGGGACATGTCCGAGTTCGCCCAGACGGTCGCCGACCCCGGCTTGCTCGACCGCCTGGAGCGCGCCATCCACGGCCGCGGAGCGTTCCGCCGGTTTCGCGCGGTACTCGACGACCATCCAGCCGAGCTCACCGACTTCCGCCGCTTCAGCGAGGAGCGCGAGCGCGGCCGCGCCCGCCGGTGGCTCGCCGAGCACGGTTTGCGGCCCACTGGATCGGATCGCGACGTCGGATATGACCTATAGCGATCCATCATCTCGCGTTCGACCGCAACCTCCTCGGCATCGATCCCGAGGGCGTCGTCCACATCGCCGGGCGGCTGCTGCGAGAGGTCGACGGACCGATGCTGCAGACCGGGCTGCAGGGCTTCCACGGCGCGCGCATCGCGGTGCCGACGCGCCCTGAGGACCGGCCCGATCCCGTCCGGCTCGGCGCGCGGTTCGAACGGTTCCTCGGCGCCGCGGCGTAGCAGGCTCGACACGCCGCCGGCGCAGCGGTAGCGTCGCCCCCGACGACCCACCCTCGAGGAGGTGGCACATGCCGAGGTATCTGTTCGAAGCGTCGTACACGGTCGACGGCATCCGCGGCATCCAGAGCGGCGGTGGCAGCGCGCGCCGGGACGCGGTCGCGGCGGCCGCCGAGAGCGTCGGCGGCAGCCTCGTGAGCCTCGACTTCGCGTTCGGCGAGAACGACGTGTACGCGATCTGCGACCTGCCGGACAACGCGGCGGCGGCCGCGCTCGTCCTCACCGTCAACGGCACCGGGGCAGTTGCCGCCAAGACGACCGTGCTGCTCACCCCCGAGGAGGTCGACGCCGCCGCCGAGCGGTCGGTCTCCTACCGGCCGCCCGGCGGCTAGAGGGGAAGTCGTCCGTCCCGCCCACCCGGTAGTCCTCGACCGCCCCGAACGCGGCCTTGTAGAACTCGATCGCCTCCCGCCCGCGCCGCACGGAGAGCTGGGCCAGGAAGCTCACGGCGCGGCCGCCGCCGGCTCGGCGACCTCGTCGGGCCGCTTGATCGACCGCCACACGTGCCCGCGCAGGGCCGCGAAGTCGGGCAGCTCCTTCGTGCTCACCTGGTCACGCGGGTGCGGGAGCCTGACGTCGAGCGTCTCCAGCACCCGCGTCGGCGACGGCGTCAGCACGATGATCCGGTCGCTCAGGTACACCGCCTCGTCGATGTCGTGGGTCACGAACACCACGGTGACGCCGAAGCGCCGGCGCACCTCGAGCACCATGTCCTCGAGGTCGGCGCGCGTCTGCGCGTCGACGGACGCGAACGGCTCGTCCATCAGCAGGATCGATGGCTGATAGGCCAGTGCGCGCGCGATCGCGACCCGCTGCTGCATGCCGCCCGAGAGCTGCCACGGGTAGCTGTCCAGAAAGCGCGCCAGCCCCACCGACTCGACCGCCTCCTCGACGACCCGCCGCGCCTCGGCCCGAGCCAGCTGCTTGCGCCGCAGCGGGAACTGGACGTTCTGGCGCACGGTCATCCATGGGAACAGCGACCGGCTGTACTCCTGGAAGACCAGCGCCATCTGCTCCGGCGGCCCCTCGACGCGCGCCTCGCCCAGGCGCACCTCGCCGGCGGTCGCCGCCAGGAGCCCGGACATGCACCGCAGCAGCGTCGTCTTGCCGCAGCCCGACGGTCCGACGACGCACACGAGCTCGTTCTCGCGCACCTCGAACGTGAGGTCGCCGATCGCCTCGACGGCCTGCGCGCCCTCGCCGTAGGTCTTCTTCAGGTGCTCGACAAACAGCATCAGGACTCCAGCGCGCTGGCGCGCGCGCCGCGGTGCCAGCGCAGCACGCGCCGCTCGATCAGGCTGAACCCGGCGTTCAGCACGTACCCCAGGATGCCGAGCAGCAGGATCGCGGACCACATCTCCGGGATCGCGAACGAGCGCTGGGACTGCAGCAGGAAGAAGCCGATCCCGTTCGTGCTCGCCACCATCTCGCTGATCACCATCAGGATGAGCGCCAGCGACAGGCTCGTCCGCATGCCCGCGAAGACCTGCGGCGAGGCGGCCGGCAGCATGATCCTCACCAGCGTGTCCCGGCGGCCGATCCCGTACACCCGCGCCGTGTCGCGCAGGACCGGCTCGACGCCGGCGACGCCGTCGATCGCGTTCAGCAGCACCGGCCAGACGCAGACGAAGGCGATGATGAAGATCTTCATCGAGGCGCCCACGCCCAGCACGAGGATCCCGAACGGCAGCAGGGCCGGCGGCGGGATCGCGCGCAGGAACTGCACGACGGGATCGAACGCGCGCCGCAGTGTGCTCGACAACCCCAGCGCGAGCCCGGCGCCCACCCCGATCACGCACGCGATCGCGTAGCCGGCGCCGAGGCGCTCGAGGCTCGGCACGACGTCGCTGCCGACCCGCTCGAACACCCAGGTGTCGGCGAACGTCGAGAGGATGTCGGTCAGCGGCGGGAAGTAGTAGGTGTCGCTGCCGCTCGACCACACGCCCCAGAGGACGAGCAGGAGGATCGGCACGGTGATCTCGAGCGTGACCTCGAGCGCGCGCCTCATCGCCCGGCCTCCACGCGCTGCGACGGATGCCAGTGCAGCACGCGGCGCTCGACCCGCGCCAGCGCCGCGTTCAGCACCAGCCCGAGCAGCCCGGTCACGGCGATCAGCGCGTACATGATCTCGACCGCCCCGCCCTGGCGGGCGAGGTTGATCTCCCGCCCGAGGCCGGGCGCGCCGATCACGAGCTCCGCGGTGACCACCAGGATGAGCGCGACCGACGACGCGATCCGGATCCCGGTCGCGACGTAGGGGACCGCGCTCGGCAGCGTGACCCGCGCGAGCCGCGCCGTCCGGCCGAAGCCGAACGAGCGCGCCGTGTCGGTGGCCACCGGGTCGACGTCCTGCACGCCGTAGAGCGTCTGCATCAGCAGCGGCCAGGTCGACGCGAACGCGGCCAGGAAGACCTTGCTCTGCAGCCCCGTGCCCCACACCAGCACGGCGAGCGGGATCAGCGCCACCGACGGGATCGGGCGCAGGAACTCGATCACGCCGCGCAGCGCGCGGTACAGCAGGCGGCTCGAGCCGATGACGACGCCGAGCGGGATCGCGACCGCCATCGCGATCCCCAGCCCGAGCGCCCAGCCCTCCAGCGTGTTCGCGATCGCGGTCCAGAAGTCGCCGTCGTCGAGCAGGTCGACCAGCGCGCGGACCCACTCCGTGACCGGCGGGAAGCTGCGGCTGCTGATCAGCTCGGTGCGCGAGAGGAGCTCGAACAGCGCGAGCACGCTCACGACGCCGATCCACGGCAGCGCCCTCCGCGGCACGCGCCACGCTCGGCGAACCACGCCCGGTGCGGCCGTCGCGCTCACGCCCGGCACGCTACACGACCCAACTGCGCTCTGATATAAAAGACTTGACATATCCGCTGGAGGGTCGCGCCAAGGCACCGGAGGAGGCTGCTATGGGGAACAAGCGGACCATGTGGGCCGCGCTGATGGCCGCCCTCGCGCTGGCGGCGGGGACGCTGGCGGCGTGCGGCGGCGGGGGCGAGGAGAAGGCGCAGCCGTCGGGCGGCGGCGCGAAGGCCGCCAAGCCGGCGACGCTCAAGGTCGGCGTCATCCCGATCGCGGACGTCGCGCCGCTCTACCTGGGCGTCAAGAAGGGCTTCTTCTCCAAGCGCCAGCTCACGATCCAGCCGCAGCTCGCCGAGGGCGGCGCTGCGATCGTGCCCGCGGTCGTCTCCGGCGACTTCCAGATCGGATTCTCGAACACGATCTCCCTGCTGATCGCGGCCTCCAAGAACCTGCCGGTCCAGATCATCTCCCAGGGCGTGCTCGGCGGCACCGACGCCCAGCACCCGTGGGCCGACCTGCTCGTCCTCAAGAGCGGCCCGATCAAGACGGGGAAGGACCTCGAGGGCAAGACGATCGCCGTCAACACCCTCAACAACATCTGCGAGGTGACGATCAAGGCGTCGCTCGAGAAGGAGGGCGTCGACGTCACGAAGCTGAAGTTCACCGAGGTCCCGTTCCCGGACATGAACGCCGCGCTGGAGGCCAAGCGCGTCGACGGCGCGTGCGTGGTCGAGCCGTTCGTCAGCCAGGGCAAGGCCGGCAAGGCAAAGGGGATCGATCCGTTCTACATCAACACCGCGCCCGACCTGACGGTGGCCACCTACTTCGCCTCCAAGGACTTCATCGCCAAGAACGGCGACGTCGTCGATCGCTTCGTCGCGGCGATCAAGGAGTCGCTCGACTACGCGCAGCAGCACCCGGACGAGGTCCGGCAGGTGCTGCTCGAGTACACGCAGATCCCCAAGGCCGCGGCGAAGGCCATCAACCTCCCGGTCTGGCGGGCCGACCTCAACCGCCCCACGATCGAGCAACTGTCCGCGCTGAGCAAGAAGTACGGGCTGATCAAGGAGCAGCCCAACCTGGACGAGCTGATCCGCGCGCAGTAGCCGCCACCGTCCTCACAGCCCGAACGTGAGCGCGGGCGTGGCATCGAACTCGCTCGCGCCGAGCCGCCCGGCGGAGTCGTCGAGCCGGTCGGGACTAACCGCCGTGGTCCGGCGCGTGCATCTGCGCAAGGACCGTGCGCGCCTCGGCGAGATCGTCCGGATCCGACGCGGCCTGCTCGGCCTCGAGTCGCACAGCGCTCCGACGCCGGCGGCGCTCGGCCGCTTCGCGCAGCGCGAGCCGGATCGCGTCGGAGTCGTTGTGGCCCTCGTTGCGCAACAGCGCCAGATCCTGCTCGGCGCGCTCGTCGAGTCGAACCTTCAGGGTCCGTGCCATCGACGCAACGGTACCGCTCCGGAACAACTGGACCGGTGAGGACCTGTTGCGGGTACTCTCAACGATGCGTGGGGAGCGCGCCGATGGGAGCGAAGGAGTTCGCTCGGGCGGGCGGTGGCGCCCTGCCGCGTCGGCCGCGGCGATGAGCGTCGAGTCTGCAACCGATCTACTGCGATACGTCAACGCCGTCGCGGCGGTGCTGCTGGCGGTCGTAGCCACGGCCCAGGCGTCGCGCGGCGGGCGCGCCGCGCGCTGGGGGGCGGGCGCGTTCGCGGCGCTGGCCGCGGTGCTGCTGACCGGCGCGCTCGGCTCGGACGAGCAGGGAGAGCTCGTCAGGAAGCTGGTGGTCTGCGTCCTGCTGGCGTTCCCGTTCCTGCTGCTGCGCTTCACCGCGTCGTTCGGTGCCGTGGCGCCGTGGATCTCGCGCATCGCGACCGCCCTCACGGCGGTGATGCTGATCGCGACGCTCGCCATCCCGGACTCCCGCGGGAGGGCGAGCCCCGGCCGGGGCGGTTCGGCGTCTACGTCCTCGCGGTCGTGGTCTTCTGGACGGCGCTGTCGGTGGCGACGATCGTCGGGCTGTGGCGGGAGGGGGCCGATCAGCCGACCGTCGGCCGCCGCCGGGCGCGGATGATGAGCGCGGGCACCGCGTGCATCAACGTCCTGCTGGTGCTCGCGGGCGCCGGCCCGAGCAGCAGGCGATGCACAAGGCGACCGAGGAGCTCGTGAGCGCGACGACGGTCGACGAGGTCACCGCGACGCTGCTCCCGCACGTCGCGCGCCTCGTCGGCGGGTCCGGCGCGGCGCTGCGCGATCGCGAGGGCGAGGTGCTCGCGTCCCACGGCGGGCTGCCGTCCGACGGCGCGGTCGAGACCGTCCCGCTGTCCACGCCGTTCGGAGAGATCGTGGTCGCGACGAGCCCGCTCACGCCGTTCTTCGGGCGCGAGGAGGTCGACCTGCTGCACGGGATCGGCGCGCTCGCCGACCTCAGCCTCGCGCGCTGCGTGCTCGGCGAGCAGGAGCGCGAGAGCCGCGCGGCGCTCGTGCAGGCGACCGACGCGGCCCGGCGGGCCAACGACGCCAAGAGCGACTTCCTCTCGCGCATGAGCCACGAGCTGCGCACGCCGCTGAACGTGGTGCTGGGCTTCGGCCAGCTCCTGGAGATGCGCGGGCGGCTCGACGAGCGCGACAGCGAGGCGGTCGAGCACATCCTCAAGGCCGGCCGGCATCTGCTCGAGCTCATCAACGAGGTCCTCGACCTCTCGCGGATCGAGTCCGGCCGGATGGCGATCTCGCCCGAGCCGGTCGACGTCGGCGAGCTGGCCGGCGAGGCGATGGCGCTGATCGGGCCGCTCGCGCAGGACCGCCGCGTCACGCTCACGGCCGAGGTCGAGCCGTCCGAGTGGTTCGTCACGCCGACCGCCAGCGGCTCAAGCAGGTGCTGCTCAACCTGCTCTCGAACGCCGTCAAGTACAGCCGCGAGCGCGGCGCGGTCGTGGTCTCGTGCGCCGAGCGCGACGCGGGCCGCCTGCGGCTGCTCGTCCGCGACACCGGCCCCGGCGTGCCCGAGCCGCTGATGGACCGGCTCTTCGAGCCGTTCGAGCGGCTCGGCGCCGAGCGCGGCCGCGTGGAGGGCACCGGCCTCGGGCTCGCGCTGTCGCGGCAGCTCGTGCGGCTCATGGGCGGCGAGATCGGCGTCGACAGCCGCGTCGGGGAGGGGAGCGTGTTCTGGCTCGAGCTCGCCGCCGCGGAGCCCGCGGCCGACGCCGAGCTCGAGGCGGCCGCGGGCGACGGTGACGGCGCGCAGCCCACCTATCCCCGGCGCGAGCGATGCGTGCTGCTGGTCGAGGACAACCTCGCCAACGTCAAGGTCGTCGAGGCCCTGATCGCGGAGCGCGAGCACATCGAGCTGCTGCCGGCGATGACCGGCAGCCTCGGCCTGCAGCTCGCGCGCGAGCACCGGCCCGACCTGATCCTGCTCGACCAGCACCTGCCGGACGTCACCGGCGCCGAGGTCCTGCAGCGCCTGCGCGCGGATCCCGAGACGAGCGGCATCCCCGTGGTGATCGTCAGCGCCGACGCCACGCCCGGCCAGATCCGCCGGCTGCGCGAGATCGGCGCCGACGACTACCTCACCAAGCCGCTCGACCTGCCGCGGTTCCTCGAAGTGATCGACATGCTCCTCGAGGGCCCGGAGTGAGAGCGGGGCGCATCGCCGCGATCGTGACTCGCTCGACGCGGCGCTAGCCGCCGCTTGAGGCGACCTGCTCGATCGTGCGGCCGGAGAGCACCGACTCGGGCTGCGTCGAGGTCGGGTTGCGCCGCGCGTCGGCGTCCTCGTCGCGCTTCTTGACGAGCAGCCAGCGGCGCCCGCCGGTGCGGGTGAGCGCGAAGGCGCCGCGCAGCTTCTCGCCGTGCAGCTCCACGACCGCGTGGCCGTCGTCGAGCGCCTCGTCGATCGGGACCTCCTCGCCGTCGCGCTCGGTGCGGTTGGCGTACGTGCCGGTGTCCCACACGATCACCGCGCCGGCGCCATAGCCCTCCTCGATCACGCCCTCGAAGTCGGCGTAGTCGCGCGAGTGGTCCTCGACGGCCATCGCCAGGCGCTTGTCGCGCGGGTCCGTCGACGGGCCCTTGGGCACCGCCCACGAGCGCAGCACGTCGCCGACCTCCAGCCGGAAGTCGTAGTGCAGGGTGCTCGCGGCGTGCTTCTGGATGACGAACAGCGGCATCGCTGTTCGGCTACCCGCGCAGCGGGCCCGTGACGCGCTCCATCCCGAGCTGCTCGGCGAGCATGCGGTGCGGGTAGAGCGCGGGCGGCGGGGCGGGCGCCGCGAGCCGGGCGCGCTCCTCGGGCGTGAGCTCGATCGCGTCGGCGCCGAGGATGCCCTCGAGCTGCTCGAGCGTGCGCGGCCCCATGATCGGCGCCGTCACGCCCTCCACGCCGAGCAGCCAGGCGATGGCGATCTGCGGGACCGTCGCCCCGCGCCCGCGCGCGATCGCCTCCGCCGCCTCGACCACGCGGAAGTTGCGGTCGATCGCGCGGCGGTGCGGGGCCTCCTCGAGCTCGTCGCCGGCGCCGGCCATCCGAGAGCCCGCGGGCATCGGCTCGTCGCGGCGGTAGCGGCCGGTGAGGAAGCCCGCGCCCAGCGGGCCCCACGGGACGACGCCGAGCCCCGCGGCGCGGCAGAACGGCAGCAGGTCGAGCTCGGCCGAGCGCTCCACGAGCGAGTACTGCGGCTGCATCGAGACGAACGGCGACCAACCGCTGCGGTCCTGCAGCGCCACCGCCCAGGCGAGCAGCCAGGCCGGGAAGTTCGACGCGCCGAGCGCGCGGGCCTTGCCGGCTCGGACGAGTCCGTCGAGCGCCTCGAGGCTGTCCTCGAGCGGGACGTCGGGGTCGGGCGCATGCACCTGGTAGAGGTCGATGACGTCGACGCCGAGGCGCTTCAGGCTCGCGTCGCAGGCGGCGCGGATGCGGTCGGGCGCGAGGCCCCTGCCGGGCGGGTCGGAGACCGGCATGCGCACCTTCGTGGCGATGACGACCTCGTCGCGGTGGCGCGCGAGCCAGGGCGCGAGCGTCCGCTCGGACAGCCCGTCGCCGTAGACGTCGGCGGTGTCGACGAACGTCCCGCCGGCGTCGCGGAAGCGGTCGAGCATCCGGTGCGCCTCCTCCGGCGGCGTCTTGTCGCCCATCAGCATCGCGCCGAGGCACAGGCGGCTGACGGTCAGCGGTCCGAGCGGCGCGGTCTGCATCTAGTGGCCCACTACTCGGCGACCGCCGGCGCCGGCCGCAGCCGCAGCGCGCGGCGGACGCGCTCCGGCAGGTACCAGTTCCAGCGGCCGAGGAGCTTCATCGTCGCCGGGACGAGGATCGCCCGCACGATCGTCGCGTCGAGCAGGATCGCCGCGCTCAGCCCGAGCCCGAACTCCTGCAGGCCCACGAAGCTGCCGAACAGGAACCCGGCGAACGCGGCGATCATGATGATCGCGGCCGCCGTGATGATCCGGCCGGTGTGCTCGAGCCCGAACGCGATCGCGTGCTCGTTGTCGTGGCGGAGCTCCCACTCCTCGCGGATGCGCGAGAGCAGGAACACCTCGTAGTCCATCGAGAGGCCGAACAGCATCGCGAACAGGAAGATCGGGATCCAGCCGTCGATCTGCGGGGACTGCTGCAGCCCGAGCGCCTCGCCCCAGCCGTGCTGGAACACGAGCACCAGCACGCCGTACGTGGCGCTCACCGACAGCAGGTTCATCACCACCGCCTTGGCCGGCAGCACCACCGACCGGAACGCGCGCAGCAGCAGCAGGTAGGAGACGATCAGGACCGCGAGCACGAGCCACGGGAAGGCGCCGTAGGCGCGGTCGAGGAAGTCGACCCCGAACGCCGGCGCGCCGCTGAGCAGCACCTCGTCGCTGCGCGGGAAGCGGGCGGCGGGGACGTAGCGGTCGCGGATGCGGTGGACGAGGTCCATCGCCTGCTGCGTGCCGGAGTCGGAGTGCCCGGCGGCGCGGACCTGCAGCACCCGTCCCTGCGCGTCGACGAGGTTCGCCTGGCGCGCCTGCCCGCGCGGGACGCCCGCCGGGGCCACGACCGTCGACGGGGAGATCTCCCTGTCGCTTCGCAGCAGCGCGACGAGGCGCCGCTGGGCGGCGACCACCGCCGGATCGGACACGCCGCCGGGCCGGTGGGTGTCGACCACGATCTGGTGCGGC
Organism: Solirubrobacteraceae bacterium; assembly: GCA_044865965.1. Classification (GTDB taxonomy): domain Bacteria; phylum Actinomycetota; class Thermoleophilia; order Solirubrobacterales; family Solirubrobacteraceae; genus Solirubrobacter. The sequence goes on along the minus strand of JBIOTP010000352.1, from coordinate 2,359 downwards.
GCGAGCGTGCCCGGCCCGAGCGTCGTCTCGAGCACGTGCAGGCCGCGCGTGGACTCGGTCGTGAGCGGCACGCCGCGGTTGTCGCCGCCGGTGAGCTGCAGGCCGAGGGCCGGCAGCGCGAGCGCCAGCATCAGCCCGCCCGCAGCGCAGAACCACAGGACCGGGCGGCGCATGATCGAGGTCGCGAGCGCGTGCCAGGCGCCGGTGACGTTCTTCTGCGCCCGGCGCTCCAGGATGCGGCCGGGGATGATCGGCCAGCGGTTCACGCGCCGGCCCATCAGCGACAGCAGCGCCGGCAGGAGCGTGGCCGACGCGGCGATCGACACCAGCGGGACGAGCAGGCCGCCGACGCCCATGCTGCGCATGAACGGCAATGGCATGAACACGAGCAGCGCGAGCCCGACCGCCACCGTCCCGCCTGAGAACAGCGTCGCGCGGCCCGCCGTGCGCATCGCGGTCCGCAGCGCGTCGTCCGCGTCCTCGGCGTGGGCGAGCTCCTCGCGGAAGCGGAACACCACCAGCATCGAGTAGTCGACAGCGATCGCCAGCCCGATCAGCGCGACGATGTTCGTCACGTAGATCGCCATGTCCATCAGGTGGGCGAACACCCACACGAGGCCCAGCGTGGTCGGGATCGTCATCGCGGCGAACATCACCGGCACCGCCACGCCGCCCACCGTCCCGAACATGAAGACGATCACCAGCAGCGCGATCGGGACCGCGATCGACTCGCCGCGCCCCAGGTCCTCGTTGAAGATGTCCTGGGTGTCGTGGTTGATCGCGGGATAGCCGGAGAGGTACGTCGCGATCCCGGGCACCCGGCCGATCGCGCGCCGGAGGTCCTCGGTCTTCTTCGAGGCGTCCTGGTTCTCGAGCGGCGTCGAGATCTGCGCGTAGACGACGCCGCGGCCGGCCTCGAGCGGCGGGCCGGCCTTGCCGCCGCGCACCGTGCGGGCCGCCCTCGCGGCGGCGGCCTGGAACGCGGCCCGCTCCTGCGGCGAGTCGACGCCGCCGGCCACGAGCGTGAACGCCCCGTCCGAGCGGTCGCCCATCCGGTCCTTGAGCAGATCCAGCCCGCGCTCGGACTCGGCGCCGGGCACGCTGAAGCGGTTCGACAGCAGGCCGCCGAGGTTCGCCGCCGCGAAGCCGCCGAGCACGAACAGCACGATCCAGACGGCGACGATCCGCCAGCGATGCGCGATGACGAAGTCGGTCCAGCGGGGCATGGGGCTCCGCCGGAGGCTAATCCATCGGCGACCCCGCCCTTTCGGCGAGCCCCGCGATCGCGTCATTGAAGGTGTCGCTCGGGCGCATCACGGCGGCCACCATGTCGCGGTCGGGGAGGTAGTAGCCGCCGAGATCGACGGGCCGGCCCTGGACCTCGTTCAGCTCTCCGACGATCTTGCTCTCGTCCGCGGCGAGGCGCTCGGCGAGCGGCGCGAACGCGGTCTTGAGCTCGTCGTCCTCGTCCTGCGCGGCCAGCTCCTGCGCCCAGTACAGCGCGAGGTAGAAGTGGCTGCCGCGGTTGTCGAGCTCGCCCGCCTTGCGCGATGGCGACTTGCGGTTCTCCAGCAGCGTGCCGGTCGCCTTGTCGAGGGTCTTCGCGAGGATCGCCGCGTGCGGATTGCCGGTCCTGCCGGCGAGGAGCTCGAAGGAGACGGCGAGCGCAAGGAACTCGCCGAGCGAGTCCCAGCGCAGGTGGTTCTCCTTCACGAGCTGCTGGACGTGCTTCGGCGCCGAGCCGCCCGCTCCGGTCTCGAACAGCCCGCCGCCGTTCATCAGCGGGACGATCGAGAGCATCTTCGCGCTCGTGCCGAGCTCGAGGATCGGGAACAGGTCGGTCAGGTAGTCGCGCAGGACGTTGCCGGTCACCGCGATCGTGTCCTCGCCCCGCTTGGCCCGCTCGAGCGTGAACCGCGTCGCCTCCGCGACCGGCAGGACCCGGATGCCCAGCCCGTCGGCGTCGTGCTCGGGCAGGTGGCGCCGGACCTTCTTGAGCACCTCGGCGTCGTGCGCGCGGCTCTCGTCGAGCCAGAACACCGTCGGCATGCGGGTCGCCCGCGCGCGCTCCACGGCGAGCCGCACCCAGTCGGCCACGGCGGCGTCCGTGGTCTGGCACGCGCGCCAGATGTCGCCCGCCTCGACCTCGTGCTCGATCAGCGTCTCGCCCGCACCGTTGACCACGCGCACGCGCCCGTGGGCCGCGATCTCGAACGTCTTGTCGTGGCTGCCGTACTCCTCGGCCTTCTGCGCCATCAGGCCGACGTTCGGCGTGGTGCCCATCGTCGTCGGGTCGAACGCCCCGTGCTCGCGGCAGAAGTCGAGCGTCTCCGCGTACAGGGCCGCGTACGAGTGGTCC
>JBIOTP010000351.1:0-35811 GCA_044865965.1 Solirubrobacteraceae bacterium | reverse complement strand
CGCCGGCCGGCGCGGCAGGGCCACCGGCGGCGACACCGCCGGCCGGCGCGGCTGGGCCGGCGGCGACGCGCGGCGGGAACGCGGACCAGTCCAGCGCGGCGCCGGCGGCCTCCAGGTCCCAGGCGGTCCCGAACTCGGCGGTGGCGACGTCGGCCTCCAGCGCGCGCGTGAGCTCGCGCACGCCGGCCGACAGCTTCGTCGCGTCCGAGAGCACCGCGCGCGGCGCGAGCCCCTCGAGCTCGCCGCTGAGCGCGGCCATCAGGGGCGCCACGAGGGGCGGCCCGGCGGGCCGCCCGAGCCGCTCGGCGGGTGCCTGCACGGTCGCCTCCATGCCCCCCGAGGCTACATGCGCATGACCGGCTGGGCCGGCGCGCCGTCGGGCCAGGTGCCGAACGCGAACAGGATCTCCTCGGGCGGGCGCAGCTGCTCCCAGTCGGCGTGGAACTCCTCCCACGTGCGGCCGCGCTCGGCCCGCCGCGCCCGCTCCTCCGAGCGCAGCCGGGCGGTCTCCTCGTGCAGCGCCTCGCCGACCGGCGAGTCCGGGTCGATCGCGACGCGGTAGACGTTCTCGACGGTCCACGCCGACACTACGCCGTCGAACAGGTCGCGCGCGACGGCGTCCGGGTCCGCCTCGAGCGGGTCGCCGTAGCCGGCGCCCCCGGCCGAGAAGCCGAACGTGGCCACGTCGCCCTCGGAGTACGGCCGCACCGAGCGCCCCATGAACTCGATCTCCCACTGGCCCTCGATGCCGCCGCCGATCAGCGCCTGGAAGTCGAGGTCCGGCGGCCCGCCGCCCTCGCGCAGCCGCCGGACGAGGTCGGCGCCGCGCACGGCGATGCCGGGGCACGTGGCCGGCGCGTAGCCCCCGAACAGCGGCTGCGCCGACTGGATCTTCGAGTTGTCGGCGATCGCCATGAAGAACAGCTGCGGCACCTGGTGGGTGACCCACAGCTGCACCGTGCCGGCGCCGCCGCGGTGCTTGCCGGCGCCCGCGCTGTCGCTCCAGTGCTGCGAGATCGGGATCAGCAGCGGGAACTCGTTCTCCATCAGCTCCACGTCGGGCGCGCGGCCGAACGGGCACCAGGGGAAGCCGAACGCGCTCATCCCCGGGCCGGTCGGGCGCCCGCCCATCCCCTCCGTGTTGATCGAGTAGGCGATCATGTCGGCGAACGGCAGGCCCCACTGCGACAGGCCGGCGATCACCATCGCGTTGCCCGCGTTGCTGGCCGACGCGGTCAACCGGTTCCAGTCCTGGCCGGAGCTGAACAGCAGCTTGGCGAACGCGTTCGCGCACGCGCTCATCACCACCGCCCCGACCATCACCGAGCAGCTCGTCGCGGCCCGGTCGTCCGGATTCAACACCGTCCCGCGCGGGATCTCGAACCGGAACGGCGCGAACGTGGCGCTCGAGATCGGCAGGTCGAAGAACACGTACGAGTAGACGTAGTTGGCGACGTGGCCGACCACTGACTGGACGTGCGCGTGATAGGAGGACAGGTTCTCCGGCGAGGTGCCGGAGAAGTCGAACACGATCTCGTCGCCCTGCTTGATCAGCGTCAGGTCGGCGGAGCGCACGAGCCCGTGCTCCATCCCCACGCCGTCGCTGAAGTTCACGCTGCGGTAGCGGCCGTCGAGCCAGGACGCGATGCGCTGGCGCGCGCCCTGCTCGGCGACCTCGAGCATCCGCCGCATGGTCCCGAGCAGGAAGTCGCGGCCGTCCTTGGCGACCATCTCGAGGATGCGCGTACGCACGCGGTCGGCTGCCGTCGAGCGCGCCTTCAGGTCGGTGACGATCATCTGCGGCGCGCGGATGCCGAACGCGTTGAAGACCTCCAGCCAGTCGGCGCGCAGCTGGTGGTTCTCGCCGATCTTGACCGGCGGCATGTTCATGCCCTCGTGGAAGCGCGTGGACGCGGACACCGGCATGCCGCCGGGCTCGACCGCGCCGGTCTCGGTCGTGTGGTTCGCGGCGCCGGCCCACGCCACGAGCTCGTCGCCGTCGAAGATCGGCAGCACCACCACCTGGTCCGGGTTGTGGATGCCGCCGTACAGGGCGTCGTTGACGTACCACAGGTCGCCGTCGCGGATGCCGGGGTTCTCCGCGTAGTGGCGCAGGATGTACTTGATGACGATCGGCTGGATGATCGCGTGCAGGTACGTGCCGGCGGCCGCGTTGACGAGGTCGCCGTCGGCCGTGAACAGCGCGACCATCACGTCGCCCGCGATGCCCATGCTGCTGCGCGAGGAGCGCTGGAAGACCTCCAGCGCCTCGTCCAGGATGTCGTTGGTGCGCTGGAAGCCGATCTCGTAGTCGCCGGGGGCGAGCGCTCGCGCCGCCTCGCGCTCCGCCGGGCGCGGCGGCGCCAGGCGGATCATCTCCAGCTTCTCCTCGGGGGTGGGAATCGGCATGGTCAGCCCCTGTCCTCGATGACGCCCAGGCCGTGCTCCTCGATGGTCAGCCGGCGGCCCGGCGGGATGACGGCGGTGGAGTACTCGGACTCGACGATCGCCGGCCCGTCCATGCGGTTGCCGGGCGCGAGCCGGTCCAGCAGGTAGATCGGGGTGTCGGCCCAGTCGCCCAGCTCCGGCCAGTAGGCCGGGCGCGTGCCGGTCAGCGCGGCGGCGGGGTCGGGCCCCTGGAGCGGGTGCGACTCGAGCTGCAGCCGCCGACCCGGCAGCGTGACGCGCAGCACGAACGTGTCGATGTACACGCCACCGTCCAGGTTGACCGCCAGCGGGCTGAAGGCGGCGGCGAACTCCTCCTCGAACTGCCGGTAGAACCGCCACACGTCGTCCTCGGAGGCGAGCCGCAGGCCCGGCGTGGACGCCCGCTTGGAGTGGATCTGGCCGCCGTAGAGCATGTCGAGCTCCAGCGACAGCACCGCCGACCCCCACGGCAGTCCTTCGGCCATCACCTCGCGCTGACCCTGCTCGATCAGCCCGTCGACGACCGCGTTGAAGGCGTCGAAGCCGACCGCCGGGCGGCGGGTCACCGGCTCGATCAGCGTCATCCGCTGCGACTGCTCGTAGAGGTGGACGACATCCATGATCGAGCTGCCGTAGGCGCAGAACACCGGCGAGAACGGGAAGATCACCGCGCGCGGGATCTCGCCCATGTAGCCGGCGACGTGCGTCGGCCCCGCGCCGCCGATCGCGAAGATCACGAACTCCGCCGGCCGGTAGCCCCGCAGCGTGACCTCCTTGCGGATGGCGGAGGACATCTTCTCGTCGATCACGCGGCGGATCAGCGCCGCCGCCGCGATCGTGGCCAGGCCGAGCGGCTCGGCGATGTCGCGCGCGATCGCCTCCTCGGCGGCGTCCTTGTTGAGCACCATGCGCCCGCCGAAGTAGCAGTCGGGGTCGAGGTAGCCGAGCACGAGGTCGGCGTCGGTGACCGTCGGCTGTGTGCCGCCCAGGTCGTAGGCGACCGGGCCGGGGTAGGAGCCCGCGCTCTGCGGGCCGACCTCCAGCCGCCCGCCCAGCTCGCGGTTGATCCAGGCGATCGAGCCGCCGCCGGCCCCGATCGACAGCGACTGCAGCATGGTCGTGGCCACCATCCAGCGGTCGACCACCGGGTTGAACTCGTAGTTGCGCACCGACTCGCCGACGACGAGCCCGATGTCGAAGCTCGTGCCGCCCACGTCGGCGGTCACGACGTTCGGCGCGTCGAGGTGGCGGGCAATGTCGCGCGCGCCCACGAGCCCCGCGATCGGCCCGCCGTTGTAGGTGCGGCCCGCAGTGGTCTTGAACAGGTCGGCGCAGCCGCCGGTGTTGTGGACCATGAAGAACGGGCCGTGGTAGCCCGCCTCGCGGAGCTTGTCCCACGTCCCGCTGAGCTCGATCTGCATTGCGCGCTGCAGGTACGCGTCGAGCACCGCCGACATCGTTCGCCCGTACTCGCCGAGCCGCGAGACCACCTGCGAGGCGAGGATCACCGGCAGGTAGCCGACGTGGTAGTCGCGGTACTCCTCGCGGATGATGTCGCGCACGCGCCGCTCGTGCCCGGGGTTGACGAACGACCACAGCAGCGACACGACGAGCGCGCGGGCGCCGCGGTCGACCAGCAGGCGGACCTTGCGGCGGACGTCGTCCTCGTCGAGCTCGCGGATCACCTGGCCGCGCCCGTCGACGCGCTCGCGCACCCCGACGATCAGCTCGCGCGGCACGAGCGGCTCCGGCTTGTGCTGGAACGGCAGCGAGCGGCGCTCGTCGAGCCGCGTGCCGTCGATCCACTGCGCGCCCTTGCCGATCAGGATCGCGTCCTCGTGGCCCTGAGTGGTGATCAGGCCGATGCGCGGGCCGCGCCGCTCGAGCAGGCGGTTCATCGCCACCGTCGTCGAGTAGCGCACCGTGTCGATGCGCGCGAGCCGCTCGCGCACGTCGCCCTCGCCGAGCGCGGCGGCCGCCTCCTCGACGACCTGCATGAAGCCGACGGACAGGTCGTAGGGGGTGGTGGGGACCTTGCGGTAGATGGTCTCGCCGCCCACCGTCATCACGAGGTCGGTGAACGTGCCGCCCACGTCGACGTCGATGGTGTCGCGCGCGGTGCTCAGGCCGGCGCGGCCGTCGCCGGCGCTCATGACGCCACGCTCCGCGCGGCGTCCGCCGCCACGACGCGGTCGTCCTCGACGCGCAGCTCGCCGGCCGCCAGGCGCTCCTTGAGCCGGTCGAGGTCGATCTCGACGTCGTGCGTGATCGGGTGGCCGGGCGGCAGGTACTCGGTGTCGACCTGCGTCCAGCAGCCCGGGCAGTAGAACTCGACGATCCGCACCCAGCGCGGGTCGGGGGCGAACGTGTACTCGCCCTCGATCACCGGCCGGTGCACCTCGCGCGGGTCGCGCTGGTGCAGGCGCGTGAAGCGCCGGTAGCTCTCGCGCGCGGAGCCGAGCTCGCGGTCGCAGACGCGGCAGCGCCAGCGCTCGGCCTCCACCTCGAGATCGATGTACTCGGTGACCCTGATCCGTGTCATGAGCGCTCCAGCACGCCGTTCGTGAACTCGTCGGCACGCAGCCGCCAGCCGGCGGGGATCGTGCACGTGTTGGTCTCGGACTCGAGCATCGCCGGGCCGGCGATCGCCGTGCCGGGCCGCAGGTCGCTCCAGCGGTACAGGCGGGCCTGCTCGCCGGCGACGACGCGGCCGCCCACCGGCTCGGGCTCGCCGCCGTCGCCGGCGACGGTCGCGGGGTCGAAGCGCGGCACCGACGCGACGCCGCGCACGGCGACGCGCTCCAGCAGCGAGACGCCGGGCGCGTGCTCCAGCGCGTCCGCCACCGCGGCGGCGTCCGGCTCCACGGTCACGACGCGCGAGCCGCCCTGCCCCGCGAACGTCAACTCGGCCTCCAGCCGCGTGTCGCGGGCGCTGAAGCCCTCGCCCTCGAGGTCGCGCACGACCGTGGCGCGCATCCGCTCCACGAGCGGCGCGACGGTGTCGCGCGCGCCGTCGTCCAGCGACGCGTAGGGCCACTCCTCGAGCACGTGGCAGACGTCCGCGACCGAGGAGCCGAACGCGCTCAGCACCGGACCGAGCTGGAAGACCAGGGCGCGCTCCAGCCCCAGCCGATCGGCGACCCCGGTGGCGAGGTTGCCGCCGTTGCCGCCGTACGAGAACAGCGTGAAGCCCTCGGCGCCGGCGCCCGCCTGCCGCAGCGTCTCCTCCGCGGTGGTGGCCACCACCGCGACGGCGCGGTCGGCGGTCCGGCGGGCGGCCTCGGCCACGTCGACGCCGAGCGGCTCGGCGACGTCGCGGCGGATCGCCGCCTGCGCGCGCTCGACGCTCAGCCGCCGGCGGCCGCCGAGGAAGCCGTCGGGGTCGAGCATGCCGAGCGCCAGGAAGGCGTCGGTCAGCGTCGCGCGCTCGGAGCCGAGGTCGTAGCACGCGGGCCCGGGGAAGGCGCCCATGCTCTCGGGGCCGAGCGCCACCTCGCCGCCCTCGACGCGCGCGACGCTGCCGCCGCCGAGCGCCACCGAGCGCAGGACCGGCCACGGCGTCTTGAGCGGGATGCCGAACATGGCGCCCTCGCCGGCGGTCGCGAGCTCGCCGTCCACGACCACGCCGGCCTTCGCCGTGGTGCCGCCGACGTCGAGCGCCAGCACGCGCTCGAGCCCGTACCGGCGGGCGAAGTACGCGCATGCGGCGAGCCCGTAGTAGGGGCTCGACTCGGTCGTGTCGATGCCCTTGGTCTTGGCCACGCGGGCGACGCCGCCGTTGGTGTGGGCGATGTACACCGGGCGCCGGTAGCCGTGCTCGGCCAGCAGCTCGTCCTCGGCCTTGAACAGCGCGACGGCGAGCGGCGTGTGGACGTAGGCGTTGATCAGCGCCATGTGCGTGCGCGTCTGGTCGTCGGGGTGCCGGCACACCTCGCTGCCGAGCAGCACCGGCACCGCGCCGAGGTAGTGGTCGGGGAAGGACTCGTTGACCAGGCGCTTGACGTGCCGCTCGCGCGCGCCGTCCGCGAACGCGCCGCGCAGGCTCACGCACACCCGCCGCACGCCCTGCTCGAGCAGCGCGCGGATGTCGGCGAGCAGCTCGTCGTCGCCGGCGTCGTCGGCGACCTCCACGATGTTCGAAGGAGCGATCACGGTGCCCACCGCCGGACTGTCGCCCTCGCCGTACAGGCGGCGCGACTCGCCGGCGCCGACCAGCAGCCCGATGCGCGGGCCCTTGCCCTCCGCGAGCACGTTGGTGGCGATCGTGGCCGACCACCGCAGGACCGCCACGCGCGCGAGGAAGTCGCGCAGGTCGGGGTGGCCCATCCGCGCCGCGCCCTCGCGCAGGCAGTCGAAGAAGCAGCGCGTGAAGTCGTGCGGTGTGGTGTCGACCTTGACCGCGTGCACGCGGCGGCCGTCGCCGAACAGGCCGTCGGTGAGCGTGCCGCCGATGTCGATGTCGACCGTGTAGCCGGATGGGCTCGTCATGCGCGTCCTCCTGTGCGCGACTCAGTGACGTTCCGGATGAGCTTCGCCTTCATCTCCCAGCGCTCCAGCGTCGACGGGGGGACGAGCTCGACGTCGGTCCGGACGATGAGCTTGGTGCGGATCAGCGCCTCGATGCACGCCTTGAGCGCCGGCAGGTCGGTCGCCTCGTCGCCGTACTCGACCTGCAGGCGGAGCGGCGGCGCGACCTTGGGCCCCGGCTCCGGCAGCACGACCTGGAAGGCGCCGGTGGTGAGCGGGCGCAGGCCGCACACCAGGTCGCTGATCGCCGACGGCCACACGTTCACGCCGGCGACGATCAGCATGTCGTCGGTGCGCCCGACGCAGGTGATCCGCGGTCCCGGCCGCCCGCACGGGCACGGCGACGCATGCACGACGACCCGATCGCGGGTGCGGAAGCGCACCAGCGGCACGGACTCGCGCGCCAGGTGCGTCGCCACCAGCTCGCCCTCGGCGCCGTCCTCCCACGCCACCGGCTCCAGCGTCTCGGGGTCGATCAGCTCGAGCGCCAGCAGGTCTGTCGTGACGAGGTGCGTGCCGTCGGCCGCGTCGCAGGCGGCCGTGTAGACGGGGATCAGGTCGGCGTTGCCGAGCCCCTCGGTGACCAGCGCGCCGAAGTCGGCGGCGATCCGCTCGCGCACGGCGGGGATGCCGCCGCCCGGCTCGGCGCCGAGCATCACCCGCCGCAGCCCGAGGTCGGCGGGATCCATGTCGAAGCTGTCGCGGACGTACTCGGCCAGGTACTGCGCGTAGGACGGCGTGCACGTCAGCACCGTCCCGCCGAGGTTTTGGATGCTCGTCACGATGCGGTCCGAGGCGCCCGTGCCGATCGGGACGAACGTCGCGCCGATGTTCTCGACGGCGTCCTTGAGCGGCAGGCCGCCGACGAAGAAGCCGAGGCCGAAGCCGTGGATGAAGACGTCGTCCGGGCGCACGCCCTCGCACCAGTAGACGCGGCTGATCGCCTCCGTCCAGCCGGCGGCGTCGGCGCGCGTGACGCCGACATAGCTCGGCCGGCCGGTCGTCCCGCTCGAGGAGTGGATGCAGATCACGTCGCGCAGCGGCGCCGCCTGGTGCAGGCCGAGCGGCGGCCGGCGGGCCTGGCTCTCGCGCAGCTCGTCCTTGGCGGTGAACGGCGCGTGCCGGAGGTCGGCCACCGTGCGCAGCCGCGCGGGGTCGAACCCGGCGGCCGCGAACGCGCGCGCGTAGAGCTCCGAGCGCCCGGCCACGTAGGCGAGCTGCGCGCGCAGGCGCGGGAGCTGCATCTCGGGCACCCGCTCCCACGGGAGCAGCTCCACCTCCGGCCGCCAACAATCGGTCACGGCGCGCTCCGGCCGGCCACGGCCGCCTCGCGGGCGTCGCGCTCGGCGAGCACGTGGGCGAGCATGAGGCGCTCGGCGAGCGCGGCGTTGTGGCGGGCGATCTCGAACGCGATGCGCTCGTGGTCCTCGCGCGCGCGCTCGCGCCACGCCGGCGACTGCGCGGCCTTGTTGAGCGCGCGGTAGTGCGCCGCGCGCAGCGCCGCGAGCGTCGCCGCGAACACCGGGTTGCCGGATGCGTCGGCGACCGCGACATGGAAGTCGGCGTCGGCGGCCAGCACGTGCGCGGGCCGCGCGTCGAGCACCTCCATGTCGTTGACCGCCTCGCGCAGGGCGCGCGCCCGCGGGCTGGCGGCGGCGGCCGCCAGGCGCGCGCACGCCGGCTCGATCGCGATCCGCACGTCGAAGAGCTGGGCCGGCGTGAGCGCGCTCCCGCCGATCGGGGCGTGCTCCTCTACGGTCCGCGGCTCGGCGACGAACGTGCCGCCGCCGTAGCCGCGGCGCACCTCGAGGTCGCCCGACAGCTCGAGCGCCTTCAGCGCCTCGCGCAGGACCGAGCGCGCGACGCCGAACTGCTGCGCGAGCGCCGGCTCGTTCGGCAGCTGGTCGCCCGGACGCAGCCGCCCGGACTCGATCGCGCCGCGCAGCGCGTCGCGCACCAGCTCGAAGCTGCGCCCGGCGCGCACCGGCCTGAACCGCTCGGACAACCCTCCCGCTGTTGTCTGACGTCAGACCGACACTATCGGCTCGCGCCGATCGCTACAAGCCGCCGCGCGGCCGCACCGCGATCGTGACCCGCGAGATCGCGCACAGGCGCCCCTCGTCGTCGGTGTGGTCGACCTCCCACACCCACGTCGTGCGGCCGCGGTGGCGCCGCCGCGCGCGGGCCTGGATCCGCTCCCCGCGCGCGCCGCGCAGGAAGCTCGTGTCGTTGGAGATGCCCATCGCGGCGTTGCCGCCCTTGTAGACGCCGAGCACGGTGGCCTCGGTGCACAGCATCTCGGCGAGCGCCGCGTAGGCGCCGCCGTGCACGAGGCCGAAGCGCTGCCGCACGCGGTCCTGGAGCGCGAAGCAGCCGACGGCGTGCTCCTCGCTGATCTCCAGGATGCGGAAGCCGAGCACGCCGTCCAGGGAGTCGGGCTCGGCAACCGCGTACTCGCCGCCCGCCACGTCGGGCATGCCGACGGGGCGGCCGCTCACGGACAGACGATCACCTCCGGCCCGGGCGGGTCGGCGAACAGCGCCGCCACGAGGTCCGCGCGGCGCTCGAGCGTGGCGCGCTGGTTGACGTAGCCCTTGTCGGTGATCTCGTTGGCGTCCAGCGAGGGCGGCTCGGCCATCAGCAGCACGCGCTCGATCCGCGTCGATGACGCCGGGTTCTCGCGATTGTGGGCGGCGATCTTCTCGCGGATGAACTCGGCCAGCCGCGGCGAGCGGGTCAGCGCCGCGGGGTCGGCCTCGGGATCGCCGGCCAGCTCGCGCGCGGGGCCCGGGCTCGGCCACGCGAGCAGGCCGACGTACCCGCGGTCGTGCCCGCACACGACGGCGTCCATCAGCGCCGGCGAGGCGGCCGCCAGCGCCGCCACGCGCAGGCCGCCGACCGACACGAACGTCCCGGTCATGAGCTTGAAGTCCTCGACCACGCGCCCGTCGAACACGAGCCCCTTCGCCGGGTCGTCCGGGTCCTCCAGGCGGCCCGCGTCGCCGGTGCGATAGAAGCCATCGGCGTCGAACGCCGCCTCCGTGAGGTCGGGCCGGCCGAGGTAGCCGGGCGTGACGTTCGGGCCCTTGACGCGCATCTCGAGCTTGTCGCCGACCGGCGCGAGCTTGATCTCCACGCCCGGCACCGGCACCCCGATCACGCCCGCGCGGTCGATCGGGAAGTGCGCGGCGGTGGCGAGCGGCGAGGTCTCCGTGGTCCCCCACGAGGAGGTCATCATCACCGGCGCGCCGCGCTCCTGCGCCGCGACCGCCTCCAGGCGGCGCCAGAGGTCCTGCGGCAGCGCGGCCGCGGCGTAGAAGATCAGCTCGAGCCGCTCGAAGAACGTCGCGCGCAGGTCCGCGTTGGACTCCAGGTGCGGCAGCAGCTGCGCGTAGCCGGCGGGCACGTTGAAGTAGATCGTCGACGGGATCTCCGTGAGGTTGCGGACCGTCGCGCCGATCAGCGGCGGCGCCGGGCGCCCGGCGTCGATGTACATGGTGCCGCCGCGCTTGAGCACGAGGTTGAAGTTGTGGCTGCCGCCGAACGTGTGGTGCCACGGCAGCCAGTCGACCAGCACCGGCGGCGTGACCTCGGTGAACGGCCAGATCTGGGCGAGGCTCTGCTGGTTGGAGCACAGCATCCGGTGGGTGCTGAGCACGCCCTTGGGCATGTCGGTCGAGCCGGAGGTGAACAGCACCTTCGCCACGGTGTCGGGCCCGACCGCGCGGAGCGCGTCCTCGACCGCGCCGGTCGGCTCGGCCTCCAGCAGCTCGCCGAGCAGCGTCGCGCCGTCGCCGGCCGACAGCACGATCTCGGCGCCGCCGAAGTCGACCGCGCTCAGCACGTCGCCGAACGCCTCGCCACCGGCGGCGTACACGAGCCCCGGGCGCACCAGCCGGGCGATGTGCTTGACCTTGCCGTAATCCTTGCTCATCAGCGAGTAGGCCGGCGAGACGGGGACGACGGTCACCCCGGCGATCAGCCCGCCGAGGGTCAGCAGCGCGTGGTCGATCGAGTTGGCCGACAGGATCAGCAGCGGGCGCTCGGCGCTCAGCCCGCGGTTCAGCAGCGCCTGGGCGATCGCGTCGGCGCCGCGGCTCGCCTCGCCGTAGGAGAGCGTGCGCCAGCCGCCGTCCGGGACCTCGCGCTCGGCGAGGAACGTGCGGTCGGGCTCCTCCGACGCCCACCTCCGTAGGAGCAGCCCGAGGCTGTCCTCGTAGCGCTCGAGCGGCATCTCCGAGCTCAGGATCACGCCCCCATCCGCCGACGGCCGGCTCGCGATCCGGGGCGGCGCCAGCGCGGGCTGCGCCTTCGTCATCTCATCTCCTCCTCCAGTGGTTCCGCGCGTGAGTACGTGCGCCGTCCAGGGGGTCGCTGGCAAGGACGCAGACCCGCAGGAATCCCTCCGGGATTTCAAGTGGTCGAGGACGCCGCCAGGCGGTGATCAGCGGCCGCCTGGCGGTGTGCGTGCTTGCGGGCGGGGCCACTAGACCTGTTGCGAGCCTATCGCGGGCCGGAGCTGCTCGACCGTGCGTTGGCGCCAGCTGGTCAATCTGACCAGTCTCAACAGGTCCCGGATGCGCATCACTGTGCAGATCGCACTGTTTAGTTGATCGGTCCGCACAGGCGGGTACCGTAGTGTGCGAACCAGCACTAGGAGCGCAGAGCGATGACGAAGGTGATGCCGGAGACGGGGGTCTCTGTTGACCTCGACGGGCGGTCGCTGACGATCGCAGACGCGGTGCGGCTCGCCCGCCACGGCGGGCACTGCGCCCTCACGCCGGACGCGGAGCAGCGGATCGAGCAGTCGCGGGCGCTCAAGCACGAGCTGATCGCGCGCGAGATCCCGATCTACGGGGTCACCACCGGGTTCGGCGACAGCGCGCACCGCCAGATCTCACCCGACCGCGCCGCCCGCATGCAGCAGAACATGCTGCGCTTCCTCGGCGCCGGGACCGGTCCGGTCGCCTCCCGGGAGGTCACGCGCGCGACGATGCTGATGCGCGCGAACTGCCTCGCCAAGGGCAACTCGGGCGTGCGGCTCGAGCTGGTCCAGCGCCTGCTGGGACTGCTCAACCACGACGTGCTGCCGCTGATCCCGGAGCGGGGCTCGTGCGGCGCGAGCGGCGACCTCGTGCCCCTGTCCTACGTCGGCCGTGCGCTGGTCGGCGAGACCGAGGTGCTCTATCGCGGCGAGGTGCGTGAGGCGCGCGACGTGCTGGCTTCGCTCGGCGTGCTGCCGCTCGAGCTGGAGGCCAAGGAGGGGCTGGCGCTCACCAACGGCACGTCGTTCATGAGCGCGTTCGCCGTGCTGGCGGTGGCGGACGCGCAGGAGCTGGCCTTCGTGGCCGACCTGTGCACGGCGATGGCCTCACAGGCGCTGCTCGGCAACCGCGGGCACTTCAACGCCTTCCTGTTCGAGGCCAAGCCGCACCCGGGGCAGATCGAGAGCGCGCGCATCGTCCGCGCGCTGCTGGAGGGCTCGCTGCTGGCGCGCGACAGCGAGGAGATCTTCCCGGAGGACGGCCTGCACGGCCGCGGCTTCCGCGAGCTCGAGCGCTCCGTGCAGGACAAGTACTCGATCCGCTGCGCTCCCCACATCACCGGCGCCCTGCGCGACACGCTCGAGTGGGTCTCGCGCTGGGTCGAGATCGAGATCAACTCGTCCGACGACAACCCGCTCTTCGACGTCGACGCCGACCGCGTCCAGAGCGGCGGCAACTTCTACGGCAGCCACATCGCGCAGGGCATGGACTCGCTGAAGATCGCGCTCGCGAACCTCTGCGACCTGATGGACCGCCAGCTCGAGCTGGTTGTCGACGAGAAGTTCAACGTCGGCCTGACGCCGAACCTGATCCCGTACTTCGACGCCGACGACGCCGAGGCCGGCGTCCACCACGGCTTCAAGGGCATGCAGCTCTCCTGCTCGGCACTGACCGCCGAGGCCTTGAAGCTCTGCAACCCCGCGAGCATCCACTCGCGCTCGACCGAGGCGCACAACCAGGACAAGGTCTCGATGGGCTCGATCGCCGCCCGCGACGCCCGCTCGATCGTCGAGATCGCCCAGCACATCGCCGCCATCCACCTGATCGCGATCTGCCAGGCGCTGGACCTGCGTGGCATCGACAACGCGAGCCCGGGCGCCCGCGCGGCGCACGCCGTGATCCGCTCGCGCGTGGCGTTCATGGACGGCGACCGCCGCATGGACCGCGACATCGCCGCCGTCGTCGAGCTGATCCGCGCCGGCGAGCTCTCGCGCGCCGTCCTTCCCGTCGTCTGAGACCGCTCTCGCGGCGGGGCGCCGGCCGCGGATCCGTCTCCTGCCGTCGTTCGCTCGTCCGCTCCTTGGAAGGCCCCTGGAGAGAGCTCCTCCGGGGCCGCGCGAGGGCGCCCGGCGGCGTCAACGCAGCTGGGATCCCGCGACGTTCAAGGTCACCGCCGGTCGCATGGCCACGCCACCGCAGCCCCCGGTGAGCGATCCACCTACGCGTATGTCACCGGCTGGAGCGGTGTCACCGTGCTCGACATCGCGCGCCCGGAGTCGCCTCAGGTGCATCGACGTCCTGCGCATCGACGGCGGCGGCCTGAACGCCAAGAAGGTCAAGGCCACGTGCCGGGTTCATGGTTCGGCAGTCCGACCTTCGACGCGGTCGCCTTCCAGCCGCACCCCGTCTACGGGTTCATGTGCCCCGTGCTCAAGGCCGGCGTAGAGACACCCACCACCTGAGCACCATCTTCGCGCATTGCCGCGGCGGTCGGCCCGGCGGTTAGACTCGCCGCGAGGGCATGGGCGCGAGTCGGCGATCACCTCGCTCCTGCTCGCCGCCGTGACCGCCGAGCGCACGCGCGCGGCGCACGCGCTCGCCGCCGCCGAGGCGGCTCAGCGCGCGCTCGCCGGCGAGCAGGCGGCGCTGCGCAGGGTCGCCACCCTGGTTGCCGGCGAGGCGTCGCCCAGCCGCGTGTTCGAGCAGGTGACCGAGGAGGTCGGCCGGCTGCTCGGACTGCCGGGCGCGAGCCTGATGCACTACGACGGGGAGCGGACGGCGACGGTCGCCGGCGCCTGGAGCGAGGACGGCGCGCCGCGCTTCCCGGTCGGCTCCAGGCTCGTCCTCGACGGCGACACCGTCGTCGCGCGAGTCGTGCGCAGCGGGAGCGCGCAGCGCGTGGAGCGCTACGAGGAGACGAGCGGGACGCTGGCGGAGGCGGTGCGCGGCGTCGGCTACCGCGCGGCCGTCGCGGCGCCGGTCAGCGTCGGCGGGAGGCTGTGGGGCGTGCTGGCGGCGGCGACCACGTCAGACGACCCGCTGCCCGAGGGTCTCGAGCAGCGGCTGGGCGACTTCGCCGACCTCGTGGCGCAGGCGCTCGCCAACGCCGACGCCTACGAGAAGCTGGCGGCCTCCCGGGCGCGCGTCGTACAGGTCGGCGACGCCGAGCGCCGGCGGCTCGAGCGCAACCTGCACGACGGCGCTCAGCAGCGCCTCGTCTCGGTCGCCCTCGGGCTGAGCGTGGTCGCGACGAAGCTCGAGAGCGACCCGCGGGCCGCCCGGGAGGTCCTGTCCGCCACCCAGGAGGATCTCGCGCGCGGACTTGCCGAGCTGCGCGAGCTGGCCCGCGGCATCCACCCGGCCATCCTCACGGAGCGCGGTCTCGGGCCGGCGCTCGACGCCCTGCTCGCGCGAGCGCCGATCCCAATCGAGATCGTCGAGCTGCCCGGCGAGCGGTTGACCGCAACGGTTGAGGCGGCGGCCTACTACGACAGCCCGGCCGGAGGGGGCACCCGCATCAAGGCAGAGATCCCATTGGGCTGAGCCTTGATGGTCGGTGCGATGAAGGAGCGGTTCTGCCGAGCGCGATCGGCGACCGGGCCGGCCGACTGCGACCTCACGGCCTACGGGCTCGCGCGCGCACCCCAGGGATATCAGTCGCGGTTTCGCCAGACGAGCATCAGCCCTGCCGTGGACGACGGATTCGTAGCTGCGCTCAAGGCGGGCCGAGCCCGGGTCGTCGGCCCGGTGGAGCGACTCGACGGCGCTGACGCTGTCTTGGCGTCCGGCGATCGCGTCGCCGTGGACACCATCGTCTGCGCGACCGGCTACGGCCGAGGGCTCGAGCGGCTCGTCGGGCACCTCGGCGTCCTCGCCGCCGACGGAGCACCGGTGTACCGCGACGGAGCGCCGTCCCACCCCGACACGCCCGGCCTGTACTTCGCAGGATTCCTCCCTGCCCTCAGCGGCGCGTTCAGACCGATGGCGAGACACGCCAAGCGCCTCGCCGCAGCCGTGCACAGCGACCAGCGCACCAGCTGGCGAAGATCCCCGCGGCGTGTCGATTCTCGGCGCCGCCGTGCGTCGTAGTTCCCGAAGACGACACGCGAACGGCGGCCGCGTCTATTCCTCGCCGCGCTCGGCGCGCTCGCCGGCGGCGGTGCCTGCGAGGTTGACGTTCTGGGCCTTGCCGACCCGCTTGTGGACCGGTCGTGCCTGCTCGCGGACGTCGTCGCCCGCCTCGCGCCGGAACCGGAGCGTCCCGCCCGTCAGGTACAGGGCGATGCCGAGGCCGCCGCCGACGATGACGAGAATCGCGAGCAGGAGGATTGCGATTCCGCCTTCCATGCCGCCTGGCCTACCCGCGCCGTGGGCGGGCGATCCGGCTCGCCCGCGTCGTCGTCAGGCCCGTGACCGCCGTCGTTTCGGGGCGCGGACGAGCGAGGTATGCGCGGTGCGTTGCCGTTCGCGGTCGACACCCGGGACGTGTACGACGGCCTCGCGGGCCTCTATGTCCCCGTCGCGGCGGCGGTCTTCGTCCTGGTCGTGGGCGCGATCGCGTGGCTCGTGTGGTCCGGGCGCCGCCGCGAGGCGCCCCGCGGGCGGGACGAGCGCAACCGGGCCGAGCTCGCCTACGCCGCGGTGCTGGCGCTCCTGGTGGCGCTGCTCGTGGCCGCCTCGTTCCGCGCGCTCGACCGCGAGAACGCGCGCGCGTCCCGGCAGACCGAGGTGGTGCGCGTCGTCGCCGCGAAGTGGAAGTGGCGCTTCGAGTACCCGCGCCACGGCATCGTGGAGAGCGGCGGCGCCGGCGGCCCGCCCGCGGTGCTGACCGTCCCGGCGGGCGTCGAGGTCGAGTTCCGCGCGACGTCGATCGACGTCATCCACGCCTTCTGGGTCCCGGCGCTGAAGTTCCAGCGCCAGCTGATCCCCGGGCGGACCGCCACGTTCCGGCTCACATTCCCGCGGCCCGGCTTCGCGAGCAGCGGCACGTGCGCGTTCTACTGCGGGCTCGAGCACGCGCGCATGCGGTTCGCGATCCGCGTCCTGTCGCGGGCCGACTACGACGCCTGGGTGCGGCGATGACGAAGCTGATGCCGCCCGGCGCGCCGCTGCTGGAGACGCTGGCGGGCACCGACCACAAGCGCCTCGGCCTCGCCACCGGCGGCGTCGCCTTCGGCTTCTTCCTGGCGGGCGGCGTGCTCGCCGTGCTGATGCGCACCGAGCTCGCGCAGCCGGGGCTCCAGGTCGTCTCGCTGAGCACCTACAACGCGCTGTTCACGATGCACGGCTCGACGATGATCTACCTCTTCGTCACGCCGGTGGCGCTGGCGATGGGGCTCTACCTCGTGCCGCTGCAGGTCGGCGCGCGGGGGCTCGCGGGCCCGCGCTGGGCGCTGGCCGGGATGTGGCTGCTGATCCTCGGCGGCCTGACGATGTGGAGCTCGTTCCTCGTGCAGGGCGGCGCCGCGCAGGCGACCTGGAGCGGCTTCGATCCGCTCTCCAACGCCGTCAACTCGCCCGGCAAGGCGATGGACTCGTGGATCTGGGGCGTCGTGCTCGCCACGCTCGGCGAGCTGTTCATGGCCGGCGCGATCATGGCCACGCTGCTGGGCCGCCGCGCGCGCGGGATGACGATGCTGCGAATGCCGATCTTCTGCTGGGCGCAGCTCGTCACCTGCCTGATGGCGCTGTTCGCGTTCCCGGTCCTGATCGGCGCGCTGGTCGCGCTGTGGATCGACCGCCAGTGGGGCGGCGTGTTCACCGGGCCCGACGGCCCGGTCACCTACCAGCACCTGTTCTGGTTCTACGGGCACCCGGTCGTCTACGTGATGTTCTTCCCGTTCCTGGGCGCGGTCGCCGAGGTGATCCCCGTCTTCAGCGGCAAGCGGCTGTTCGGCTACCGCGGGATGGTGCTCTCGCTGCTGGTGTTCGCGTCGCTGTCGATGAGCGTGTGGGCGCACCACATGTTCACGATCCCGGGCGTGACGGTGAAGTACTTCGCGCTCACCTCGACGCTGCTCGTGGTCCCCGCCGGCACGGAGTACCTGTCGCTGCTCGGCACGATGCACGGCGGCCGCATCCGCCTGACGGTGCCGATGCTGTTCGCGCTCGCCTTCCTCGTGCAGTTCCTCGTCGGCGGCCTGAGCGGCATCTGGGTCGCCTCCCCGGCGCTCGACTTCCACGCCGACAACTCCTACGTCGTCGTCGCGCACTTCCACTACACGCTGCTGGCCGGCAGCATCTTCGGCTTCTTCGCGGGCGTCTACTACTGGTGGCCGAAGGTGACCGGGCGGCTGCTCGGGGAGGGGCTCGGGCGCGTGCACCTGGCGCTCTTCGCGGTCGGCACCAACCTCGCGTTCGCGCCGCAGTTCGCGCTCGGCGAGGAGGGGATGCCGCGGCGCGTCGGCGACTACCCGGCGAGCGCGGGCTGGGACACGCTGAACCTGCTGTCGTCGATCGGCGCCTACGTCGTGGCGCTCTCGGTGCTCGTGTTCCTGCTCAACGCGCTCGTGTCGCGCCGCGTGGCCGGCGACGACCCCTGGAGCGGGCACACGCTCGAGTGGGCGACGCCGTCGCCGCCGCCGCGCCACAACCTCGGCGCGCTGCCGCCGGTCCGCTCGCACGCGCCGCTGCTGGACGAGGTGCCGGCGTGAGGGGCGAGTCGCGACATGAGCGGGGCGGACGCGGTGACGGCGTGACGGGCGAGTCGCGACATGAGGGGGGACGAGATGCCGGCGTGAGGCCGTGGGTCGTCGTCGCCGCATGGGCGGGGCTGCTCGCGCTCTGGACGGTCGTGCAGCTCGCGTTCGCACCCGAGCCGGTGATCGTCGTCCTGCTCGGCGGCGCGGCGCTGGCGGTCGGCGCCCTCGCCCTGATCACGCGCGCCGCACGCGCGCCCGGGCCCGAGGCGCCGGACCTCTCGCCGGCGACGGTGCTGACCGCGCTCGGCGTGGGGGCGCTGCTGTCGGGCACCGAGC
Organism: Solirubrobacteraceae bacterium; assembly: GCA_044865965.1. Lineage (GTDB taxonomy): Bacteria > Actinomycetota > Thermoleophilia > Solirubrobacterales > Solirubrobacteraceae > Solirubrobacter. Next base: position 17,615 of record JBIOTP010000351.1, on the reverse strand, counting down.
TGGGCCCGTGGTGCCTCGGCCTCGGAGCGCTGCTGACGGCGGCGGGCATCGCGGGGCTGGTGGGCGAGCGATGATCGCGCTGCTCGCCGTCGCCGCGTACGGCGGGCTCTACGCCCTGGGCGTCCGGCGCGTCCCCGGCTGGCCCGCCGCGCGCAGCGGGGCGTTCGCCGCCGGCCTGGCGCTGGTCGCGGTCGCGCTCGCCGCGCCGCTCGACGCGCGGCTGTCGGCCCACATGGCCCAGCACCTGCTGCTCGGGCTGCTCGCCCCGCTGTGCCTCGTCACCGGCGCGCCGGCGCGGCTCGCTCTCGCGGCGCTGCCGCGACCGCAGGCCCGGGCGCTCGCGCGCGCGCTGCACGCGCTGCCGCTGCGGCCGGCGGTGGGCTGGGCCGCGTTCACAGCGGTGATGCCGGCCACGCACCTCACCGGGCTCTACGAGCTCGCGCTGCGCGCCCCCGTCGTGCACGCGCTCGAGCACGCCGCCTACCTGCTCGCCGGCCTCGCGTTCTGGGCGCCGCTCGTCGCCGCCGACCCGCTCCCGCACCCGCCCGGGCCGGCCGCGCGACTCGCCTGGCTGCTGGCCGCAATGCCGCCGATGGGGCTTGTCGGCGCCCGCCTGCTCACCGGCGGCGTCGCGTACCCGAGCTACCCGTCGCTCGCCGACCAGCGCACCGCGGCGGGCCTGATGTGGGGCGCCGGCTCGCTGCTGCTGGCGGCGGCCCTGGTGTGGATCGTGTTCGCCGCGCTGCTGCGCGAGGAGGAGCGCCAGCGGCGGCGGGAGGCGCTGCGGTGAGGCGTCGGCCCGCGGCGGCCGTCGCGCTCGTGTGCGCGGCGGCGGCGGTGACCCTGTGGGCGCGGCCGGCGACCGGCCAGGCGCCCGCCGGGCGCGACCTGTTCGCGCTCGGCTGCGCGAGCTGCCACGGGATGGACGCGCGCGGGGTCGCCGGCAAGGGGCCGTCGCTGGTGGGCGCCGGCGCGGCGGCGGCGGACTTCTACCTGCAGACCGGCCGGATGCCGCTCTCGCACCCCGACGTCATGCCGCAGCGCAACCCGCCCGCGTACAGCGCGGCGGAGCGGCGGGCGCTCGTCGCCTACGTCGGCTCGCTCGGCGGCCCCGGCATCCCAACCGTCGACCCGGCCGCCGGCTCGGTCAAGGAGGGGTTCGCGGCGTTCACCGACCACTGCGCCGGCTGCCACTCGATCACCGCCCGCGGCGGGGTGTCGCCGCCCGGCGCCGCGCCCCCGCTGCAGCAGGCGACCGCGGTGCAGATCGGCGAGGCCGTCCGCGTCGGCCCGTACCTGATGCCGCGCTTCGACGAGCGCCAGATCGACCAGCACGAGCTCGACTCGATCGCCGCCTACGTCCTCTCCACGCGCCACCTCGACGACCGCGGCGGCTGGGGCATCGGCAACATCGGCCCGATCCCGGAGGGGATGGTGGCGTGGCTGCTGGCCGGCACCGCGCTGCTGATCGTCGCGCGCCTGATCGGGGAGCGCGGGTGAGCGAGGGCGGCGTCTTCAAGCGCGACCCGCCGCGCGCGCCGCGCGCGGAGCTGCTCGTCGCCGCGCTGCTCGGCCTCGCCGCCGCGCTCGCGATCGCCTTCGTCGTCGTGCTCTTCGCCGCGACGCACGACACGCAGCTGCTCGGCGTGACGCTGGGCGGGGCGTTCGCCCTGCTCGCGGCCGCGCTCGTGATCACGGCCAAGCTCGTGCTGCCGCGCGAGCACGGCCTCGAGGAGCGCCCGCCGCTCGAGGACCCGGAGGCCCGGCCGCGGCTGGCGCTGCCCGTCACGCGCCGGCGGCTGCTGATCGCCGCGGCCGGCGCGGCGGGAACGGCGCTGCTCGCGGCGCTGGCGATCCCGGTCACCGCGCTCGGGCCGGCGCCGCGCGACCCGTCGCCGTGGCGGCGCGGCCGCCGGCTGGTGGACGAGCACGGGCGGCCGCTGACCGCCGGCGACGTCGCGCTCGGAAGCTTCGTCACGGCGTTCCCGGAGCGCGCCGCCCAGCGCGAGATCGCCTCCCCCGTCGTGCTCGTGCGCGACGACCCGCGCGCGCTACGGCTCCCGCGCGGGCGCGAGTCCTGGGCGCCGCAGGGGATCCTCGCCTACTCGAAGATCTGCACGCACGCCGGCTGCGCGATCGCGCTCTACCGCAAGCCCACCTACGAGCCGACCTCGGCCCCGCCCGCCCTGGCCTGCCCGTGCCACTACTCCGTCTTCGCGACCCGCCGCGGCGGCGCGGTCGAGTCCGGGCCCGCCGGGCGCCCGCTGCCGCAGCTCCCGCTGCAGGTCGGCCCCGGCGGCGAGCTGCGGGCGGCCGGCCCGCTCTCCGGCTCGGTCGGGCCGGCGTGGTGGGGCGTGAAGCGGTGATCGACCCGCTCGACTTCCTCGACCGCCGGCTCGGGTCGAACGCGGTGCTGCGCAAGGCGACGCGGTACGTCTTCCCCGAGCACTGGTCGTTCCTGCTCGGCGAGATCGCGCTGTACTCGTTCGTCGTGCTGGTCGGGACCGGCACGTTCCTGGCGCTGTTCTTCGACCACTCCACGACCCACACGACCTACGAGGGCTCCTACGCGCTCCTGCGCGGCGAGCCGGTCTCGCTCGCGTACGCCTCCGCGCTGCACCTCTCCTTCGACGTGCCGGCCGGGCTGCTGATGCGCCAGACCCACCACTGGGCGGCGGACGTGTTCGTCGTGGCGATCGTGCTCCACCTGCTGCGCGTGTTCTTCACCGGCGCCTTCCGGCGGCCGCGCGAGCTCACCTACGCGACCGGCGTGATCCTGCTCGCCGCGGCGATGCTCGAGGGCTTCGCCGGCTACAGCCTCGTCGACGATCTCCTGAGCGGCATGGGACTCGCGATCGCCTACGCCGTCGCGGCGTCGATCCCGCTGATCGGCGGCGACTTCGCGCAGCTCGTGTGGGGCGGCCCGTTCCCCGGCGGCCCGGAGATCTCGAGCCGCCTCTACGTCGGCCACGTGTTCCTGATCCCGGCCGTGATCGCCGTGCTGGTCGGCGCCCACCTGGCGACGATCGTCCGCACCCACCACTCCCAGTTCCCCGGCCCCCTGCGCAGCGAGGACAACGTCGTCGGGATCCCGGCGTGGCCGGGCTACGCGCTGCGCTCGATCGGGCTGATGCTCGCCGTCGTCGCCGTGCTGCTGCTGCTCGGCGGGCTGGTCCAGATCAACCAGATCTGGGAGTGGGGCCCGTACGAGCCGTGGCGGGGCACGAACGGCGCCCAGCCCGACTGGTACCTCGGCTGGCTGATCGGCGCGCTGCGGCTGATGCCGCCGCTGGAGATCACGATCGCCGGCCGCACGCTCGTGCCCAACCCGTTCTTCGGCGGGGTGCTCTTCCCCACCGCCGTGTTCACGTTCCTGCTCGCCTGGCCGTGGCTGGAGCAGCGCCGCAGCGGCAGCGTGCGCCGCGACCTGCTCGACCGCCCGCGCGACGACCCGCGCCGCACCGCCACCGGCGCCGCGGTCTTCACGTTCGTCTTCCTCGTCTTCCTCGCCGGGGCCGCCGACCGGCTGTTCCTCTCCGCCGGCGTCCCCTACCAGACGCAGATCTGGATGCTCCGCATCGGCGTGCTCGTGCTGCCGCCGGTCGTGTACCTCGTCACGCGGCGCGCCTGCCGGGAGCTCCGCGACGGGGCCCGGGGATGATCAGCCGCGCCCGTCCAGCGCCACGTCGCGCGTGCCCTCGACGCGCAGGAACTCCCGCATGCCGGTGACCGCGACCAGCCGGTCCAGCGCGCTGCGGGGCGCCACCCGCATCACGAGCTGCCGCAGCCGGATCTCCAGCTCGCGCGCCGTGCCCACGAGCGCGCGCAGCCCGCCGGCGTCGCAGTCGGTCACGCCGCTGAGGTCGACCACGACGCGCCGCCGGTCCGCGGCCGCGGCCTCGATCTCGTGGCAGAGGTCGGGCGCCGTCGTCACGTCGAGCTCTCCCCGCACGTCGAGGACGGCGGTCCCGGACGTCATCTCGACGCTGGTCTGCAGGGAAGCGCTCACACCTCTGGTCTTACCCAGCCCGCGCGGCGTGATGCGCCCTCGCTGCCGGTTAGCTCCCGAGCTCGACTCGAGCTTCTCTCGGCCGGCCGGCGAGCCCACGCGCAGCTCCGCGGTGCCGAGGTTGTTGAGCGCGTGCGCCAGGATCTCGGTCTCCTGCAGGCGCTCGGCGAGCTCGATCGCCCGCTCGCCCCATCTGGCCGTGTCGCCGTCGTCGCCCGAGAGCATGCGGATGTGCGCCGTGTTGCTGTAGGCCATCGCGAGCTCGCGGCCGGGCGCGAGCGCCTCGAGCAGCTCGACCGCGCTGCGCGCCTCCTCCTCGGCCGTGGCGTTGTCCGCCTCGAACCACGCGAGGCGGGAGAGCCAGCGGTGCGCGTCGCCCTCGCGCCGGCGGTCGCCCGCCGCGCGGCGCTCCTCGAGCGCGCGCCGGCGGGCGTCGATGGCGTCCCGGATCCGGTCGGTGAGGCAGCACTCGTACGAGCGGCGCTCCAGCAGCTCGGCGCGGCGATCGGGCGCCAGCGCATCGGCGAAGCGCAGCGCGCGGGCGAACTGCTCCGCCGCCTCGCGGTGGGCGCCGACCGCGGCGGCCCGCTCGGCGGCCGCCGGTGCGTGGCGGAGCACGGCGTCGCCGTCGCCGGCCGCCTCGGCGTGGTGCGCGAGCCGGGCCGGATCCGCCCGCCCGCGCGGCGCCGCCGCGAGGACGGCCAGCGCCCGGCGATGCAGGAGCAGCCGGCGATGCGGCGCCAGCGCGTCCTCGATCGCGAGCCGCGCGAGCTCGTGGCGGAAGGAGACGGCGTCGCGGTCCGCGTGCAGCATGCCGGACTCGAGGCAGCCGTCGAGATCGCGCGCAGGTCGCGCTCGGCCATCGCCTCGAGCAGCCACAGCTCCGCACGCAGCGGCACGATCGCGACAGCGTCCAGCAGCGCGCGGCCGCCGTCTTCCAGGCGCGCCGCGCGGGCCAGGACCGCATCGCGGACGGTGTCGGGGATATCGGCGCCGCCGGCCGCCAGCGCCTCGTGACGAAGAACGCGTTGCCGGCGGTCGTGCGGTGCAGCTCACGGGGTCGAGCTCCCGGGACGCGGCGAGCGCCGCGACGGCGTCGACGGACAGCGGCGCGACCGTCAGGCGGTCCGCCGCCCGCCCGGCCCGCAGCTCGCCGAGCACCCGCAGCGGGCGGACGCGGTTGAGCTCGTCGTCGCGGTAGGTGGCGACGACGAGCGCAGGCACGGTCTCGATCCGGCGCGCGAGCAGCCTGAAGACGTCCAGCGTCGCCCGTCGGCCCAGTGCAGGTCCTCGAGCACGACGATCGCCGCGCGCTCCTGCCGCAGCTCGCGCGTGAGCGCCGCGACGAGCGCGCCGGGCGCGGCGCCCTCCGCAGCCAGGGCGCCGAGCTCGCCGCCGGCCGCGAGCGCGATGTCGAGCAGCGGCCCGAGCGCCCGCGGCGTGAACAGCGCGTCGGACGCCCCCCACAGCACCCGGGCCGTCCGCGCGCCGTCGCAGAAGGCGCGCACGAGTGCCGTCTTGCCGATGCCCGCCTCGCCGGCGACGAGCACCAGCCGCCCGCGCCCGCTCGCGCGCACGGCGGCGAGGCGGTCGTGCAGCAGCTCGATCTCGGCCGCGCGCTCGAGCAGCTCACCGCCGCCCGCGATCGTGATGGTCGGTCTGCCGCTGTCCATGGCGCCGCCGCCATCGTCTACGGCACGGCCCCCCGTCGCAAGGCTCTTGGCGTGCGGACTTGACGCGGTCGTGCGGCCCGGCGAGCATGGACGGCCAGGCACATGGCTGCACGCGATCGTCGTCACGAGCGGGACAGGACGGATCGTCCCGCGCGCGCCGAGGCGCTCGCGCGTGACGAGCGCGCCACGGCGGCGCGCGGCCTGGGCCGTGGGTTGTCGCCGAGCGCGGTGGCCGCGTTGCAGCGCACCGCGGGCAATCAGGCCGTCGGCCGGCTGATGCGCCAGGCCGCCATGCCGCTGGAGATGGTCCTGCCCGACAGCGTCGCGCCCGAGGCGCTGGCCCCCGGCGCGACCGAGCTCCACGCCGCCGAGGAGGCCGAGGAGGCGCCGCTGGCCCGCAAGCTCCAGCGCTCGGCCCGCCCGCGGCTGCAGCGCAAGGAGGAGGACACCCTCGAACTGTGCGCGCGCTACTGGCGCTGGGAGACGCCGCGCGACCTCAACACCTACAACTGCGCCGGCCTGGCCTGGCGCAGCTACGACTTCCGGGGCGACCTCGACGCCGAGCGCGGCGCCGCCGCGGCCGGCACCGCCTCGGGCAGCACGCCGGGCGTGGTCAAGCACTGGTTCTGGGAGTACGACCTGCACCTGGAGACCGACGACGGCCGTCGCACCGACGACTCCCACGACTTCCACACCGTGGCCGGCGTCGTCGACAAGGCCGGCGCGGATCCCGACGACGTCTGGAGCAAGAACGGCAGGCGGCCGGTCTACGGCCCGCGGACGGGCCCTGGCTGGAAGCCGCCCGTCCGCGAGCGCGCGACGAGCAACGACCCGTCGGACACGCCGGCCTCGACGCCCGACGGCGCGCCGCTCTACAAGGTCCGGTCGAACTTCAAGGAGATCGTCGCGTCGCATCCCTGCTCCGGCGCGAAGAAGTGACGCTCCCGGACGACACGGTCCGGTGCGAGGCGGGCGATCACCTCCTCCAGCGGGCCGGCGGGTCCTGGCGGGTCTTCCTCGTGCAGGACTACGTCGCGCTGACGCGGCTCGTGGTCCTCAAGCGCGGCGACGAGCCGGTGGGCGTGATCGAGGAGATGCCCGACGCCGTGCCGCCGCGCTACACCGGCGTGCATCTGCTGCTGACGACGTATCAGCGGGACTTCGAGAGCCGCGAGGCGGCGCGTGCCGCGATCGCCGGCGGGGCGCTCGGCGCCGCCGTCGAGAACGTCTGCCGGGCGCTGACCGACTTCCCGGCCGCGACGACGGAGGTCGTCCGCCGCGCCGCGGTCGCCGAAGGCGATGGATGAGTATGTACCCCATGACAGCACCCGTGACCGTCGCCATCGACGTCCCGCAGAACCGCTCGGACGTCTACGCGTTCCTCGACGTGATGGCCAACCACGAGCGGTTCACCGATCACATGCTCGTCGACTGGGACTGCTCCGGGCCGCCCGCCGGCGTCGGCTCGAAGGCGCAGGTCACCGCAAAGTTCGGCGCGATGTCCGACCGCGCGGACATCGAGATCGTCGAGGTCGAGCGGGACCGCCTGATCCGCGAGCGCAACATCGCGAACAAGGGCCGGCGCATCGCCACCGGCACCTATGAGCTCAGCGACCTCCCGGACGGCGGCACCCACATCGAGTTCACGTTCGCGTTCGAGCGCGTCCCGGCCGTCGAGCGGCCGCTCGTCCCGCTCATGCGGGCGATGGTCCGGCGCGGCAACACCCGCGCGATGACCCGCCTGGCGGAGGAGCTCGCGGTGCCCGCGAGCGTCTAGCCCGGCGCGGCCTCGCGACGCGTGGCGTCGCGAAGGCCGCTGCTACCGGCGCTACTCGTCGGCCCCGAGGTCGACGAGCGGCGCGATGAGGTCGGCGACGTCCGGCGCGACCGTGACGTCGTCGTCGCCGCCGAGGGTGTTCAGCCGCAGCGTGTCGTTGGCGGGCTCGCTGCCGGCGATCCGCGCCTGCGCGGCCAGGCCCGTCGCCAGCACCTGCTCGCGCGACCGGGTCACGTTGACGCGGTCCGCGCGGTCGGTGCCGTTGGCGATCACGGTGTCGGCCAGGCCGTCCCCGCCGCCGCCGATCGCGCTGAGGTCGACGTCGACCGTCTTGAGTGCCGTGCCGGTGAGGTCGTCGACGGTGATCGTGTCGGGACCGCCGAGCGCACGCAGCGCCGCCCGCTCGATGCCGTTGAGGTCCATCGTCACGGCGCCCACATTGCGCGTGAGCCGCGTTCGCGAGCCGTTCGCGGACAGGCTGATCTCCTCGCCGGCGTTCGACGCGTTGAAGTCCAGGACGTCGCCGCCGCCCTGGCCCTCGACGGTGTCGCTGCCGTCGCCCGGATCCCACTGGAAGTGGTCGTCGCCGCTGCCCAGCAGCGCGGTGTCGGCGCCGATGTTGCCGTCCACGAGGTCGTCGCCGCCGCCGCCGAGCAGCACGTCGGCGCCGTCGCCGCCGCGCAGCTCGTCCTCGCCGGCGCCGCCGTCGAGCGTCAGCTGCGTGAGCGCGCCGATGCCGTTGCTCGCGCCGATCGTGTCCGCGCCGCCGAGGCCCTCGACGACGAGGCTCTCCACGGTGCTGCTCAGGGTCGCGGTGCCGGTCGCGAACGCGGCGACCGCCGTGTCGTTGCGGGCGATGCCGATCGTGTCGTCGGCCGCGGTCCCGTTGTAGGTCATCGTGTCGGGACCGTCGCCGCCGTCGATGTCGACCGCCAGCGGCGCAACCACGTCGACGCCGCCGGCGATCGAATCGGCGTCGCCGAGCGTCGCGACCCGCACGTGGTCGAGCGCCGCCTCGGCGCCGGTCACCTGCACCTGGGCCGCCAGGCCGGAGACCAGCACCTTGCCGGCCGACGAGGAGACCTGCACGTCGTCGGGCCCGTCGGTGCCGTTGGCGATCACGGTGTCGAGCAGACCGTCGGCGCCGCCGCCGATCGCAGCGAGATCGACGTCGGCGGCGTCGAGGGCGGTGCCGGCCAGGTCGCCGACGCCGATCGTGTCGGCGCCGCCGAGCGCACGCAGGGCCGCCCGCTCGATGCCGTCGAAGTCCATCGTCACCGCGCCCACGTTGCGCGTCAGGCGCACCCGCGAGCCGTTCGCCGACAGCTCGATGTCCTCGCCGGTGTTGGAGCCGTTGAAGTCCAGCACGTCGCTGCCGGCCTGGCCCTCGACGGTGTCGCTGCCGTCACCCGGATCCCACTGGAAGTGGTCCGCGCCGCCGCCCAGCAGCGCCGTGTCGGCGCCGATGTTGCCGTCCACGAGGTCGTTGCCGCCGCCGCCCAGCAGCATGTCGGCGCCGTCGCCGCCGCGCAGCGTGTCCTCGCCGGCGCCGCCGTCGAGCGTCAGCTGCGTGAGCGCGCCGATCCCGTTGCTCGCGCCGATCGTGTCCGCGCCGCCGAGGCCTTGCACGACGAGGCTCTCGACGAGGCTGCTGTTCAGCGTGAGCGACCCGGTCGCGAAGGCGGCGACCGCGTCGCCGTTGCGCGCGACGCCGATCGTGTCGTCCGCCGCGGTGCCCTTGTAGGTCACCGTGTCCGCACCGGTCCCGCCGTCCACTTCGACCGCGCCCGGCCCCGCGGCCGCGACGCCGCTGCCGATCGCGTCGTCGCCGCCCAGCGCCGCGACCCGCACGTGGTCGAGCGCCGCCTCGGCGCCGCCCACCTGCGCCTGGGCGAACGGCCCGGAAAGGAGCGGCTCGCCGTCCGCCGAGCGGACCTGCACGTCGTCGTCGTCGTCGGTGCCGGCAGCGGTGACCGTGTCGGGCTGGCCGTCGCCGGTGCCGCCGACGGCGTCGAGATCGACGTCGGTCACGTCGAGGGCGGTGCCGCCGAGATCGCCGACGGCGACCGTGTCGGCGCCGCCGAGCGCGCGCACGTTGGCGCGCTCGACACCGTCGAGGTCCATCACGATCGCGCCCACGTTGCGCGTCAGGCGCACGCGCGAGCCGTTCGCCGACAGGTCGATGCTCTCGCCGACGTTGGAGCCGTTGAAGTCGAGCGCGTCGGTGCCGCCCTGACCCTCGACGGTGTCGCTCCCGTCACCCGGATCCCACGGGAAGCGATCGTCGCCGCCGCCCAGCAGCGCCGTGTCGGCGCCGCGGTTGCCGTCGACGAAGTCGTCGCCGCCGCCGCCGAGCAGGGCCTCGGCGCCGTCGCCGCCGAGCAGCGTGTCGGCGCCCGGGCCGCCGTCGATCGTGACGGTGCCGTCCGGCAGCACGGCCCCGTTCTGGACGATGCGGACCTCGTCGTCCCCGGCGCCGGCGCCGACCGCGATCGCGGTGAACGTGCCGCGGTCGAAGCTGAAGTCGGCCGTGCCGTCCTCATCCACGTCCAGCTGCACCGTGGTGGGCGCCACGAGCAGCGCGAGCTTGTCGCTCGCCCCGTCGCCGGCGATCTGCACGTTCCGGCCTTCACCTGCGCCGTGTAGGCGGCATTCGCCTGCTCGGCCGCGAAGCCGAGCAGCGCCGCGAGGGCTATGGCGCCCGTCGCGAGCGCCCTCCGTTGGATGGACATCCTGTTCCTTTGTCGTTGTGGTTTGGGCTCAGCAGGGCCCGCTGGGCTCGCCGGGCGGGCGGCAGAGGAAGTCGACGACGGGCACGCCGGGCGTCCCCATCCGGTAGCGCAGGACGCGGCCAACGCGCGCAGTACGGGTGATCTGCAGCTCGATCCGGGCGCGCTTCGGGAACGTCCGCTGGCCGAGGATGAGGTGCAGTGAGATCAGCCGGATCACCATCCGAAGACTGTGCGTGCAGCGCTGGGCGCTATCAATCGGGCGGCTGCCCTGAGATTTGGACCGCGCCCGCCCGCGCGCGCCCCTAGGTGGCTGATTCCGCGGCGCGGCGGGCCCGGCGAACTGCCCGCAAGTGAAGGGAGCCCGGACTGGCTCGCCGCGCGCCGGTAATCGCGCGAGATCGCGCGCCCGCACGGTTCGACCGCGCGCGATCGATCACGCTCGGCCGATGTGCCCGGGGGGTGTATGACGAAAGTCCACCTGTGGGCGACAAACGTCGTACACCCCCCGCGCGGCGATGATCGTTTCGCCCCGCGCCGCGATCATCGTTCGCGCTCGCGCGGCGATCCGGGCTCCTTACCTTGCAAGAAGTTCGCCGAGCCCGCCTACTAGGCGTATGGAGCTCCCTCGAGCGCCGGGCGCAGCTCGGCGCGCGAGTTGATCTGGAGCTTGCGGTAGCCCGCCGCCAGGTGGGTCTCGACGGTCTTGATGCTCAGGAACAGCGCGTGGGCGATCTCGCGGTTGCCCTTGCCGGCGGCGGCCAGCGAGCAGATCTGGCGCTGCCGGGGCGTGAGCGCGGCGACGCCCTCGATCGCCGCCTGGCGGGGGCGCAGGCCGGTGGCGACGAGCTCGCGGCGCGCGCGGTCGGCCAGCGGGACGGCGCCGGCGGCGTCGGCCTCGGCCAGCGCCGGGCGCAGCTGGTCGCGCGCCTCGACGCGTGCGCCCAGGCGCGAGAGCGCGCTCCCGAGCGCCAGCCGGACCCGGACGGTGTCGAGCACGCCGCCGCCGACGCGCAGCGCGCGCCGGCCGAGCGCGATCCGCGCGCCGTCGTCGGGCTCGGCCACGGCGCGGGCGTGCAGCGCGATGAGGAGCGGCACCGGCGCGCCGAAGCGCTCGGCGCGCCCGACCTCCTCGGCGGCAAGCGCGGCGGCCTCCTCGCGGCGCCCGAGATGGGCGAGCGCGAGCGCGGCGGTCGCGCGCCAGGTCGACCCGGGCCGGCGCAGCGCGCCGGCAGCGCGGGCCTCGGCGTGGGCGCGGTCGTAGTCGCCCATCGCGAGCCACAGGCGCGCGCGCGTCGAGCAGCGGCGCGTCCATGCTGCGGGCGCGCACGGCCTCGTCGAACCCGCCCTGCGCGCGCGCGTGCGACAGCGGCGCGTCCGCGCCGCGGGCGTTCAGGAGCGCCTCGGCCTCGCCGAACGCGCCCTGCCGACCAGGACCTCGAGCGCGCCGCTCGCGATCGGGTCGAGCTCGGTGAGCTCGAGGGCCGCGCGCGCCTCGCGCTCGGCCCCGCGGACGTCGCCCGTCCGCAGCGCGAGCTCGCCCGCATACCACGCGGCCGCGGCGCGCAGCGGCACCGACCCGCGCTCGGCCGCCGCCTCGCGCAACGCGTCGATGGCGCGGCGCGCCTCGGCGTGACGGTCGGTCATCACCACCACGCGCACGGCGAGGTGGTAGCCCGCCCGGCGCGTGGCGTCGCGCAGCAGGGCGCCGTCCTGGAGCGCCTCCAGCGCCAGCGCCGCGCAGGCCTCGGCGCGGGCGCTGCCCAGTTCGATCGCGGCCCACGCGCGGTGCGCGACGACGGCGGGATCGTGCACCCCGTCGAGCGCGGCGAGCCGCCGCGCGCGCTCGCGCCGGCGATCGGGGAGCATCGCGAGCGCGTCCAGCGCGGCGATCCGCGCGCCGGGATCGCTCTCGTCGTCGAGCAGGTCGACCAGATCCTCGTCGCCGCCGGCGAGGACCCCGAGCGCGGCCATCCGGCCCAGGACGTCGACGCGGGCCGCGGGATCGGACAGCTCGTCCAACGCCTCGCGGAGGTGGCGCTGGAAGCCGGGCAGCCCGGCGTCGAACTCGACCGCGCCCAGCCGCGCGAGCATGCCGCCGCGGTCGTCGTCCGCGGCGCGCTCGCGCAGCGCGCGCTCGAGATGCCCGGCCGCCGCGAGCGGCGTCCCGGCCTGCACGGCGTCCGCCGCCGCGGCGGCCAGCAGCCGGGTGACCTCGGGATCGCCGTGCGGGGCGCACTCCATCAGGTGCCCGGCGACGACGGAGCTGCCCGCGCCGGACTTGGCGAGCAGGCTCGCCGCCTCGCGATGCATCCGCTCGTAGTCGGTGCACACGAGGTCGTCGGCCACGGCGGTGGCGATCAGCTCGTGCGCGAGGCGCATGCGGTCCGGGGCGAGCAGGCCGGCCGCCCACAGCGCGTCGCGGACGCGGGAGAGCTCGGCGATCGCGATCCGCGCCAGCGCGGCGACGACGTCCCCCGGGGCGTCCGGGCCGAGCACGGCCATCGCGGCGGCGACCGCGCGCGCCCGCGGCGGCAGCGCCGCCAGCCGGCGGCGCACGACGTCGCGCGCGACGGGCGTGACGCGGGACGGGTCGGCGGCCCCGTGCGCGGCGATCTGGCGGCCGAGCTCGTCGAGCAGCCACGGGCTGCCGCCCACCTCGCGGTGGCTTTCGCGGCCCACGCTCACCGGGACGCCCGGCGCGTGCCGGCGGATCAGCGCGACGGCGCCCCACACGGACAGCCGCCGGGGGCGCAGCACCGTCGCCGCGCGCACGCCGCCGAGCAGGCTGAGCAGGTCCGCGGGCGCATCCGGATCGCCGGCGCGGGCGCCGACGACGATCACCAGCGGCAGCTCCTCGATCCGGCGTGCGAGGTAGCAGAGCACCTCCAGCGACGCGCGGTCGGACCACTGGGCGTCGTCGACGACGAGCACCAGCGGCCGCTCCGCGGCGAGCGCCGAGCACAGCCAGAAGACGCTGTGCGCGACCATCGTCGTGGCCTCGTTCCCCGGGGCGCAGGCGCCGAGCAGCAGCCGGCCGGCATAGCCCGCCGCGCCCTCGAGCAGCCGCGCCCGCTCGCCGGCGGACGCGCCGCGCAGCGGCGCCTCCAGCAGCGTGCGGATGACGCCGTGGGGGAAGTGGCGCTCGAGCGGACCCGGCGCCGCGCGCCGCACCTCGCACCCGGCGTCCTCGGCCACCTGCGCGGCGTGATCGAGCAGCGCGGTCGTCCCGAGCCCGGCCGCCGACGCCGGTGCACGCGTCGGCCGGGCTCATGACTCCACCACCGTCGGCGCGTCCTTCGCCTCCGTCTCGACGGCGAGGCAGAGGCGCTCGCACCGCAGCGCCGCGAGCGCGATCGCGCCGCGCACGGCATCGGCCGAGACGGCCTCGAGGAGCAGGAACCAGGTCTCGTCCTCGGGGATGAAGATCGAGCGCAGGTAGCGCACCGGCATCCCCTGGCGGGTCTGCTCCTGCGCGGCGAGACGGACACGTTCGGCGCCCCGCTCGACGGTATGGCCGTCGGTCCGCCCGACGTACAGCTCCACGAGATACTCGGTCACAGGGCGACGCTACGGGCAACGCCGCGCCGGCGAAATCACGGAAACCTCACGGATTTAGTGCCGCTACGCCAGCTCTGACAGGCGCGCCGCGAGCTGCGCGCGCGATCGCACGCCGAGCTTCGGGTAGGCGCGCGAGAGGTGCACCTCGACCGTGTGGACGGCCAGGTGCAGCGCCTGCGCGATCTCCTTGTTGGCCATCCCGCCGGCCGCCAGCTCGACGACGCCGCGCTCGGTCGGGGTGAGCTCCCCGCTCGCGCGCGGCCGGCGCCCGCCGACGCGGGCGAGCTCCGCGCGCGCCAGCCGCGCCCAGCCGGCGGAGCCGAGCCCGTCGAACGCGGCGACCGCGCCCTCGAGCGATTCCCGCGCGACGCCCCAGTTCTTGAGCCGCCGCTGCGCGCGCCCGAGGCTCAGCAGCGAGCGCGCCCGGTCGAAGCCCAGGCCGAGCCGCCCGTAGCCGGCGGCCGCGTCGGCCAGCGCCTGCGCCTCCGCCGCGTCGTAGGTCGCGGAGGCGAGCCGCACGAGGGCGCGGCAGCGCTTCGCGGTCACGAGTCCCCATGGATCTCGACCAGCAGCCGCCGCGTGGCGCCGAGGCTCAGCGGGCCGACCTCCAGGCGCTCGAGCCTGCGCGGCTCGAGCGCGCGCTCCAGCGCGGTCGGGCGGCCCGGGCGCCGCGCGAGCAGGAACGTGACGGGCTCCTCCTCCAGCCGGCGTGCCGCGAACACCAGCGCGTCGTTCGAGGGAGCGTCGAGCCACTGGATGTCGTCGATCGCGATCAGCACCGGCTCCTCGGCGGACAGGGCCCGCAGCGCGTTCAGGAGCCCGACGGCGATCGCGCGCGGCTCCGGCGGCGCGTCCCCCGGCTTCGCCCGCAGCAGCGCCACCTCCAGGGCCGAGCGCTGCGGCGCCGGGAGCCCGGCGAAGGCGTCGACGCCTTCGAACAGGTCGATCAGCGCCGCGAAGGAGAGCTGCGCCTCGGCACCGCTCGGGCGGACCATGAGCACGCGCAGCCCCCGCTCGCGCGCGATCCCGATGACCGCCTCCCACAGCGTCGTCTTCCCGATGCCGGGACCGCCGGTGAGCACGAAGACCTTTGTCGCCGCGACGGCGGCGACAAAGCCGTTCACCGCCGCGAGCTCCGGCTCGCGCCCGACGATCTGCTCGAGCGTCTCGCGGCCCTGGGTCTGCACGGCGTCCAACTCTCTCAGATCGCGGGAAAAGTTCAGGGTGGCTTCCTGAGTGACAGCGGTTTACGCGACCGCGACATTTCGCTCATGAACACGCAACTGAGGAATGCGGCGGTGTTGGCGATGCTCGCGCTTGCGGCGGCGCTCGCCGGCTGCGGCTCCGCGGCCGAGCCGGAGAGCGCGAAGGCGCCGGCCGCGACGCCAGGAACGTCTGCCTCGCCTTCGAGGTGCCCAGGGCGGAGAACCCGCAGTCGTTCCAATACGTCGGCGACAGCGGCTACGGCGACACCGGCGTGTGGGCGCTGGGCTAGATGCGGATCCTCGAGACGCCGCGCTCGGCCAGGGCCTACCGCCGCCGGCTGCTCGTGCTCCTGCGCCGCTTCGGCTACCGCTGACACGGTCGTGAGACGGGTCCGCGCCAGACGACCTCGCCGTCGGCGTCGACTTCCTTCGTCGGCGCCAGGCCTGCGCGTTGCGCGACGAGCGTGGACGCCAGGTTCTCGGGATGGATGTGCGCCGTGAGCGTTCCGACCCCCGCGTCGAGCAGCCACGTCGCCATCGCCGCCACCGCCTCCGAGGCGAACCCTCGGCGCTGCCAGTCCGTGCCGATGACCCACGCGAGGTCCGCGCCGTCGGCGCTTATCGTCGCCTGGACGTAGCCGATCGCCGTCCGGGAACCGCGCAGTCGCACGACCCAGTTCGCCCAGGCCTGGCTGCGGTCGGGCGGCGCGCCGGCTTCGAGCCGTGCGTAGCGCTCCGTCAACGCGGCCTCGGTCAGCGGCTCGCCGCCGATGAAGCGGTGCAGGGACGGATCGTCGAGGACGAGGAAGAGGTCGGACGCGTCCTCGCGCGTGAGGGGGACGAGGAGCAACCGCGGCGTCTCGATGACCGAACGCCAGGAAGCCATGAGCGGGCTCAGCCGGTCAGGCGGAGGAGCGCGTCGACGCGGCGGCGGGTGTCGCGCGGGTCGGTCACGGCGTGGTACTGCCCGCCGGCTGTCGCGGCCCAGGGCACCAGCACGTCGAAGTCGAGCCCGCGGATCAGCTCGAGGCTGGCGGCGTAGGCCCGGCGGTCGCTCGAGTCGAGCACCGCGGCGGCCCACTCGCCGTCGCGCAGGTAGATCGTGTCGCCGGTGAACAGGAAGCGGTGCTCGCCGCTGTCCCACAGGTACGCGGTCGCGCCCGGCGTGTGGCCCGGCGTCGGGATCGCCTCGAAGTCGTCGTCGAGCATGTGGCGCCGGGAGAAGGCCGCGCGGACGCGGCGGTGCTCGGCCACCGCGTCGCGGTCGGCGGCGTGGACGAACAGCGGGGCGTCCGGCGCGTCGCCGCCGAGCGTGGCCTCGTGCCAGTGGTTGACGTAGACGCGGGCGATGCCCCCGAGCTCCTCGATCGCCGCGGCGTCGGGCGCGACCGAGGGCGAGCCGTAGATGAGCAGGTTGCCGCGCTCGCGCGGGAGCAGGAAGGCCCGGATCCGCAGTGAGGGGGCGAAGTCCAGCGTCCCCGGCGTCGAGGCGTAGAGGCCCGACACAGGGGTCTCGATGTCGGTGGGCAGGAGGGTCATGCCAGTAATCTACAAGCTCAAGTGAACTTGAAGTCAAGGCCGATCCGTGCTTCGCTGTCGCCGTGGCGGAGCTGCTGACCATCGGCGAGGTCGCGCGGCGCAGCGGCGTGGCGGCGTCGGCGCTGCGCTTCTACGAGGAGCGCGGGCTGATCGCGTCCGAGCGGGCCGGCTCCGGCCACCGCCGCTTCCAGCGCCCAGTGCTGCGGCGGGTCGCGTTCATCGTGTTCGCCCAGCGGATCGGCCTGACTCTGGAGGAGATCGGCGCCGAGCTCGCCAAGCTCCCGCCCGACCGCGCGCCCGGGCGGCGCGACTGGGCGCGCCTGTCGAGCACCTGGACGTCGCGGATCGACCAGCGGATCGCGGAGCTCGAGCGGCTGAAGGCGGGGCTGACCGAGTGCATCGGCTGCGGCTGCCTGTCGCTCGACCGCTGCCGGCTCGCCAACCCCGACGACCGCGCCGCCGCCTCCGGGCCTGGCCCGCGCTACTGGATCGGCGACGCCCGCCCGGGCGCCTGACGCGGCTCCCAGGCGATTCCCAGCCTCTTCTCGGGAACCGCTGGTTCGATGGGGGCATGGAACGAGATACCGATACCGACACCACTCTCCGCGAGGACATGGAGGCGAGCGCCCGCGCGCTCGCGGCGGCCGATGACGCGCCTCTGCGCGAGGCGATGGAGGGCGTGCGCTGGGAGCGCAGCGGCCTGCTCCAGCGCCTGACCCGCGAGTGAGCTCGCGCCGGCTACGCCGCCGTTCGGAAGGTGATCTCGAGATCGTCGTCCTCCCCTGAGCTTGCGTTCTGGAGGCCGATGGTATTTAATGGTCGCGTTAATTAACCGGACCGTTACGTGCCGACCGACCAGCTCAGCCTCACCTTCGCCGCTCTCGCCGATCCGACGCGCCGCTCGATCCTGACCCGCCTCGCCGAGGGCGAGGCGACCGTCAACGAGCTGGCGGAGCCGTTCCCGGTGAGCCTGCCGGCGATCTCGCGCCACCTCAAGGTGCTCGAGCGCGCGGGACTGATCGTCCGCAGCCGGGAGGCTCAGTGGCGGCCGAGCCGGCTGCAGGCCGACCCGCTCGACGAGGCGGTGGAGTGGATGCAGTCGCGCAAGCGGACGTGGGAGGC
>JBIOTP010000350.1:0-16317 GCA_044865965.1 Solirubrobacteraceae bacterium | reverse complement strand
CCCCTGAGCCGCGCCCCCGCGAGCCCGGCGGCGAGGATGTCGGCCAGGCGGCTCATGGTTTTCCCACGCGCATCGCGGGTACGGTGCATGAGCCCCCAGACCAGCACCCGACCAAGGATGGGAGAGTGATGTCCGATTCCATGCAGCCGACCCCCGGTTGGTACCCAGATCCGGGCGGCGAGGCGGCCCTGCGGTGGTGGGACGGGATGCGCTGGACCGACGCGACCAGCGACGCCGCGCCGGCCTCGCAGAGCGGCATGGTATGGGGCGGCGGCGCGGCCGGGACGGCCGCGTGGAGCGGCCCCGTGCCCGCGGGCTGGTGGCGGCGGGTAGCCGCGACCCTCCTCGACGGCATCATCATCTTCCTCGTAGCGGCCGTCATCGCAGTGCCGTTCGCCGCCATCTCCGGCGACGCGGCGCTGCTCGCCGGCATCCTCGTCTACATGGTCCTGGCCGTGTTCTACGCCTCGACGATGCTCGCATGGCACGACGGGCAGACCTGGGGCAAGCAGGCGGCAGGCATCCGCGTGCGCCTCGACGACGGCCGGCCGATCGGCTTCGGCCGCGCGTTCGTGCGCGAGTTCCTGATCAAGGGCGTGC
Source organism: Solirubrobacteraceae bacterium (assembly GCA_044865965.1). Lineage (GTDB taxonomy): Bacteria > Actinomycetota > Thermoleophilia > Solirubrobacterales > Solirubrobacteraceae > Solirubrobacter. The sequence continues at coordinate 15,717 of JBIOTP010000350.1, read as the reverse complement.
TCGGCGGCGTCACGGGGATCTTCGCGATCGTCGACTACCTGTTCCCGCTCTGGGATCCGCTCCACAAGGCGCTGCACGACATGATGGTCGGCACGCGCGTCGTGCAGTCCTGAGGGGCCGGGCACCGGCCCCTCACTCGCCCACCGGGCCCCAGGCCCGGCGAACTGCGGGCAAGTGAAGGGGAGCCCGAACCGGCGCCGGCACGGCGCGGGGGATCGGGCGAGATCGACTCGCCTGAGGCCCGGCGGTTGCCGCGCGCGATCGATCACGCTCGATCAGTTCGCCTGGGTGTGCGTCACTTTTCTTCGACAGGATCGAAGTTAGGCGACGCACCCCCTCGCGGCGATGATCGCTTCGGACCCGCGCGCCGCTTCGGGCTCCCCCTACTTTGCAAGAAGTTCGCCGGGCCCGCCGCGCGTCAAGGCGACGACCCAGCGAGGATCACGGCCGCAACCTGCCCCGGGTCATCCCACGTCGGCAGATGCCCGCAGCCGCGCAGCACCACCGACCGAACGTTGCGCGGGAGCCGCTTGGGCCGCGCGATCAGCCGGTCATGCTCGGCCCACGCGAGCGTGACCGGCACCGAGATCCGCGCCAGATCCGTGAAGTGAGCGGCGCGCATCGCCGCGTTCGCCGCGTCGAACCCGGGCGAAGTCGCGTAGGAGCGCACGAGCGCCAGCGCGAACCGCGGCGGGATCCGCTCCGGGTGCGCCGCGCTGGCCGCCAGCACGGCTCGGCGCCCGCGCTCGCTGAGCAGCAGCGCCGGCATCGCCGGAAGCAGCACTCGCGCGAGCGCGCGGGTCGGCGAGCGCTTGGGCAGCAGCGGCTGGGGCCACAGCCCGGCGGGCGCGAGCGCGGTGACCGTGCGCGCCTTCCCCGCGAGCGCGAGCTCCAGCGCGATCCAGCCGCCCAGCGAGTTGCCGGCGACGTGCGGACGCTCGACGTTGAGCGCGCGCAGCTCCGCGGCGACAACGGCGGCGAGCGCGGCCGGGGTCGCCGGCGCGCCGTTCGCCAGCGCCGGCGAGCCGCCGAAGCCGGGCAGGTCGAGCGCGATCGCCTCGCGCTCGGCGGCGACCAAGTCGAGCACTGGAGCCCACATGCGGCGGTTGAGGCCGAGCGCGTGCAGCAGCACCAGCGGTTCGCCACTCCCGCGGCGCTCGGTGGCGAGGCTCACCGGGCTACCCGCCCACGCGCGCGCTCGGCGGCGAGGCTGACCCGGGCTCGCCCGCGGCGCTCGGTGGCGAGGCTCACCGGGCTACTCTCTCACGCGGATGCGCCAGTTGACGAGCCTGGACGCGCAGTTCCTGGCGGTCGAGTCCGCCCGCACGTACGGCCACGTCGCGATGCTGGCGGTCTACGACCCGTCCACCGCACCCGGCGGCAAGCTCGACGTGCAGGACCTGAGCCGGGTCTTCTCTGAGCGGCTGCACCTCCTGCCGCCGCTGCGCTGGCGGCTGGTGAAGGTGCCGCTGGGGATCGACCTGCCCTACTGGGCGGAGGACCCGAACTTCGACCTTGACTTCCACGTCCGCGAGTCGGCGGTCCCGCCGCCCGGGGACGACCGGCAACTCGCGGAGACGGTGGCCCGCCTCTATGCCCGCCCCCTCGACCGCGCCCGGCCGCTGTGGGAGGCCTACCTCATCCACGGGCTGCCGGACGGCCGTGTCGCGCTGCTGACGAAGATCCATCACTCGGTCGTGGACGGCCTTTCGGGCAACGAGATCCTCTCCGTCCTGCTCGATCTCTCGCCGGAGGGCCGCGAGACGCCGCCGCCGGAGCCGGCCGACGGCGGCCGGATCCCCGGGGACCTGGAGATGCTCGGTCGCGGGCTGCTCGGGCTGCCGCGCCAGCCGCTGCGAGCCCTGCGGGCCGCGCGATCGACCGGCGCCGCCGTCACCGACCTGCCGGGCGCCAACGCCCTGCCCGGTATCCCGACGCTGTCGCGCGGCCTCTCGCACCTGCGGCGGGCGCTCGGCGGCGAGGAGGGCGGCGGCGTGCTCGAGGTGACGACCGCCCGGCCGCCGCGCACGCCTTTCAACGGCCCGATCTCCGCCCACCGCCGGTTCGCGTTCGGCTCGTTGTCGCTCGACACTGTGCGCGCGGTCCGGCGCGAGTTCGGCGTCGCGGTCAACGACGTCGTGACCGCGCTGTGCACCTCGGCGGTGCGCGACTGGCTGCTGGAGCGCGACGCGCTGCCGGCCGCGCCGCTCGTGGCGATGGTGCCCGTGTCGGTGCGCCGCCGTGACGAGCGCGGCGCGTTCGGCAACCGGATCTCGATCATGATCGTCCCGATCCCGACCAACGAGGCCGACCCGCGCCGGCGGCTGGAGCGCACGCACGAGCTTCTCCGCAGCGCCAAGGAGCGCCATAACGCCTTGCCCGCCAGCCTGCTGACGGACGCCACCGCGTTCATCCCGCCCGCGGTGGCCGCCCTCGCCGCGCGGCGCACGGTCGACATCCTGTCGCGCACCCGGCCGCCGCTGAACCTCGTGATCTCCAACGTCCCCGGCCCCCGCACGCCGCTCTACCTGGCGGGAGCGCGGCTGGAGGCGAGCTTCCCGGTGTCGGTGATCGTGGACGGCGTCGGGCTCAACATGACCGTGATGAGCTACCGCAACCGCGTCGACTTCGGGATCGTCGGCGACCGCGACCAGATCGACGACGCCTGGTCGTTGCTGGACGGCGCCGCCCGCGCGCTCGCGGAGCTCGAGGGCCTGGGCGGCGGCGGCGAGCGCCGCCCGCGGGCCCGCGCCCAGTAGCGTCCGCTCCCCGAACGTCCCCGGAGGAGGTCGCCCATGCCCGTGCAGCCGCCCACGCAAGCGCAGCTCGAGCGCATCGCCGAGGCCTACCGGATCACGCTGACCGAGGAGGAGCTCGCCGTGTTCACCGAGGCGGCGGGACCGACGCTCGCCGGCTTCCGGCGCCTCGACGAGCTGCCCGACGAGACGCTGCCGGTCGTCTTTCCGCGCGCCGACGTCGGCCGCCGGCCGATCGGCGGCGAGAACCCCTCGAACGGCTGGACGTGGAAGTGCTCGATCCCCGGCGCGCCCGACGGCCCGCTCGCCGGGCGCACCGTCGGCGTCAAGGACAACGTCTGCGTGGCCGGGATCCCGATGCTCAACGGCTCGCCGATCATGGAGGGCTACGTCCCGCGCGAGGACGCGACCGTGGTGACGCGGCTCCTGCGCGCCGGCGCCGAGATCGTCGGCAAGACGGCCGTGCCCGCGTTCTGCTTCGACGGCGGCGGGCTGACCGGCTACCCGGACCCGCAGCCGACGAACCCGCACGATCCCGCCTACATGTGCGGCGCGTCCTCCAACGGCAGCGCGGCGGTGGTCGTGACCGGGCAGGCGGACATGGCGCTGGGCGGCGACCAGGGCGGCTCGATCCGCCTGCCGTCGTCGTGGAGCGGCTGCTGCGGCCACAAGCCCACGTACGGCCTCGTGCCCTACACGGGCATCTTCCCGATCGAGCTGACGCTCGACCACATCGGCCCAATGGCGCGCACGGTCGCCGACTGCGCGCTGATGCTCGACGCGATCGCCGGCGAGGACGGGCTCGACCCGCGCCAGGGCGGCGTGCGTACGCAGCCCTACGTCGAGGGGCTCGAGGTCGGCGCCCAGGGCCTGCGGGTCGGGCTGCTGCGCGAGGGCTTCGACATCCCCGGCGTGTCGGACCCCGACGTCGACGCCGCCGTGCGCCAGGCGGCGGGCGTGCTCGCCGGCGCGGGCGGAACGGTGGAGGAGGTCTCGGTGCCGATGCACCGCGACGGGCTCGCGATCTGGAACGCGATCGCGATCGAGGGCGCGACCGACCTGATGGTCCGCGGCGACGCCTTCGGCACCAACCACAAGGGCCACTACACGACCGACCTCGTCGACTTCTACGGCGCCGCACGGCGCGCGCGGGCGAGCGACTACTCGGTCACGGTCAAGCTGACGGTGCTGCTCGGCCATTACCTGTCGGAGAACTACAACCACCACTACTACGCCAAGGCCCAGAACCTCGGGCGCCGGCTGCGCGCGCGCTACGCCGAGGCGCTCGAGCGCGTCGACGTGCTGGTGATGCCGACGACGGCGATGAAGGCGCAGCCGTTCCCCACCGGCGGGACGATCCCGGAGGTGCTCGCGAGCGCGCTCGGCAACCTCCACAACACGTCGCCGTTCGACGTCACCGGCAACCCGGCGCTGAGCGTGCCGTGCGGCGTCTCCCACGGCCTGCCGGTGGGGATGATGCTGGTGGGCCGCCACTTCGACGACGCGACCGTGCTGCGGGCGGGGCACGCCTACCAGAGTGCGGCTTGACCGGCGGGAGCCGGCGGCGGTGTTCGCGGGCGCGTGCCGTCAGCGGTGCACCGCCGCGAGCAGCGCGGCGTAGGAGCGCACGAGCAGCGCGCGCTCTTCGGCGAGGCGGGGGTCGGCGGGGTCGCAGCCGGCCTCGACCCAGGCGTCTGAGACGTCCATCGCCTCGGCGCGCAGCTCGGCGGCCGCGCGCACGGCGGCCGCGTCCACGGAGTACGAGTAGGCGTAGATGCCCTGCAGCGCCGCGACGAGCGCCTCCGCGGAGTCGGCCCCGTGCTGGTTCTCGCGGTGCGCGCGCCACCACTCGACCTCCAGCTCGGCGGCCCGCCGGGGCTCGAACGCCGCCCCCTCGCTGGTCCGCAGCAGCCGGTAGAACTGCGTCATCAGCGCGCGGGCGGCGTCGGGGTCGTTGTCCGGGAACGGCGCCCACTTCTGGTTGGCGCGCAGGACCAGCCAGGCGCCGACCAGCGTCCGCGGCCAGTTCATGCGGAACGCCGCCCGCACCAGCCCGATCGACGCGGCCAGGAAGGCGCCCCACCTGCGGCGGTAGTAGGTCTCCCACGCGCGGCACTCCAGCGCGCCGACGGCGCGCGGGTCGAACGCGCGCATGCCTTTCAGGCGAGCGCCGCCCACACCCGCGCCGGGGCCATCGGCAGCTCGTACAGCCGGACGCCGGTCGCGGCGGCGATCGCGTTGCGGATCGCGGGGGCGACGGCGACCACCGGCGCCTCGCCCACTCCCTTGGCCCCGAACGGGCCGTCGGGCGCCGGGACCTCGACGATCAGCGTGTCGATCGGCGGCACGAGCTCGGCGGAGGGCAGCGTGTACTCGGCGAACGAGCCCGAGCGCAGCTGGCCGTTCTCGTCGTAGGCCATCTCCTCCAGCAGCGCCCAGCCGATGCCCTGGGCGACCCCGCCGTGCATCTGGCCCTCGACCAGCGCCGGGTTCAGGGCGCGGCCGACGTCCTGGGCGATCGCATGGGCGAGCACCGTGACACCGCCCGTCTCGCGGTCGACCCGCACGTGCGAGAGGTGGGCGGCCGCGGACGGGGCGCGGCTGGTCTGGGCGACGCCCGCGTAGCCCTCGATCGGCTCGTGCGGGCTGCCGAACGTGAGCGTCCTGCCGGCCAGCTCCTGGATCGAGATCGCGCGCCCCGGCGCGCCGACCGGGCGGACCTCGCCGTCGACGAGCTCGAGGTCCTCCGGCGAGATCTCGAGCTCGGCGGCGGCCACCCGCAGCAGCCGCTCGCGCGCCTCTTGAGCGGCCCGCTCGATCGCGCGCCCGAACGTGTAGGTCACCTTGCTGCCGCCGCTCACGCCCCCGAACGGCGCAGTCGCGGTGTCGCCGATGCTCACCCGCACGCGATCCTCGGAGAGGCCGAACGTCTCCGCGGCGATCGTGGCGAACGCGCTCTCGGTCCCGCTCATGTCCGACGCGGCGGTGACGATCGTCAGCCGGCCGTCGGCGTCGAGCCGGCAGATCGCCGCCGCCGGCTCCAGCCCGCCGGGCCACCAGCCGACCGCGACGCCGACGCCCTCGCCCTCCGGGAGGTCGCCGCGGCGCTGCCACAGGGGGTGCTCGCGCACGCGCTCGAGGCACTGGCGGGCGCCGAAGACCGGCAGCGGCTGGCCGTCCATCGCGCGGTCGCCGTCCTGCATCACGTTGCGCAGCCGCAGCTCGATCGGATCCATGTCGAGCTCCGCGGCGAGCTGGTCCAGCAGCGACTCGATCGCGAACGCGGCCGGGGGCGCCCCCGGCGCGCGGTAGGCGCCCGAGCCGACCTGGTTCGTGGTCACGCCATAGGCGGTCAGGTCGTGCGCCGGCCAGCGGTACGGGCCGGCCGTGAGCATCGCCGAGATCGTCTCGGCGCCCATGTCGGTCATGGCGCCGTGGCCGCACATGATCGTGCCGCGGATCGCCGTGAAGGCGCCGTCCCGCGTGGCGCCGACCTCGATCTCGATCAGCTCGCCGGCCGCCGGGTTCGCGGCCGCGAAGTCCTCCGTGCGCCCGAACGCGAGCCGGACCGGCCGGCGCAGCTTCAGCGCCGCGGCGGCCGCCAGCGGCTCGGCCATCAGCAGCTTGCCGCCGAACGCCCCGCCCAGCGGGGCGGGCCGCACCCGCACGCGGTCGTGCGGGAGCCCGAACAGGTCCGCGAGCCCCTTCTGGGTCAGGAACGCGCCCTGCGTGCTCGAGTTGACGACGAGCTCGCCGCCGGGGTCGACCCAGGCGAGCGCCGCCTGCGGCTCGATGTAGCCCTGGTGCACCCAGCTCGTCCGGAAGCGCCCGGACACCACGGCGTCGGCGGCCGCCAGCCCGGCGGCGGCGTCGCCGTTCGCCAGCCGCTGGCGGACGGCGGCGTTCGGCGAGGCGGGCGGCGCTCCGTCCTCCTGCGAGTCTCCGCCGGGGCCGGCCGCGTGCGCGCCGGCGGCGCTCTCCGCCTCCCCGGCCGGCTGCGTGAGCCGTGCGGCGGGCGAGTCGTCCGCCAGCGCCGACTCGAGGTCGAGCACGACCGGCAGCGGCTCCACGTCGACGTCGACGAGCTCGACCGCGTCCGCGGCGGCGGCCTCGGTCTCGGCCACCACGAGCGCGACCGGCTGTCCGGACCACAGGATCTCCTCGCGCGCGAGCGGCTCGCCGATCCGCCCGCCGGTGCCGCCGGCCAGCGGCAGGTCGGCGGCGGTCAGCACCGCGACGACGCCGGGCAGCGCCCGCGCGGCGCTCGTGTCGATGCCGGTGATGCGCGCGTGCGCCTCCGCGGCGAGCACGAGCCTGGCGTGCAGGAGCCGGTGAACGGGCAGGTCCGCCGTGAAGCGCATCTCGCCCCGGACCTTGGGCTCGCCGTCCCGCCGGCGCCGGGGCTCGCCGATCGTTGAGCTGTGGGCCGCCATGGCCCGCACGTTACCGACCCGCGCGCGCCGGCCCCGCAGCGCGGGCGTGGCGCGTCGCCCCTCCCCGTTTGCGGGCCGCCGCACCCGGCGGCGACCCGCGCAGGGGAGGGAACCTCTGTCAGCGCGCGACGCCGCGCGGCAGCGTGAGCGTGCTTGCCGTCTTGCCCTTGGCCGAGCGGACGCTCGTCGATGCGCGGAAGAGCGCCAGGCTCAGGCCGGCGGGCATCGGCACCGTCACGCGGAAGGCGCCCTTCGAGTTGAGCTTCGTGCGGCCGACGGCGACGCGGCGCGTGCAGCTCACCTGCCGCCACACGACCACGCGCGAGCCGCGCTTGCGGAAGCGGCCCGTGGCGCGGGCCCGCCAGCGTGACGCGGCCGTTCTTGAGCTTCACCGAGCTGAGCGTCATCTGCCGCGTCAGCTTGAGCTTGGCGCTGCGGGTCGAGCCGATGCTCGCCTCGTAGCGGGCGGCCCGGTCGAGCGTCTTGCCCTTGCGCGGCAGCGGCGCCGTGGCGCTGAAGAGCCCGTCCTTGCCGACCGTCGCCTGCGCCAGCACGCGCTTGGAGCGCGTCGTGCGGACGCCGACCTTCTGGCCGATGAGCGCCGAGCGCGCCGCGCCGAGCAGGCGCACGCGCTTGCCTGACACCGCGACGTCGACGAGGGCGACGCTCCTCGCGCCGCACGCCAGATAGAGGTCGCCCAGGCGCGCCGGGACCACCGTGATGTCGCGCGACGCGCTGCCGGTGCCGCCGGAGGTGTCGGTCGCGCCGACGGTGACCTTGCTCGTGCCCGGCGGGAGGTCGGACGGCAGCCTGGAGGTGCAGCTCCCGGCCGACTTGTCCAGCGCGACGGGCAGCGCCTGCGGCGCCTCGCCCGCGGGCGTGACCGCGATCGAGCCGCCTGAGATCGTCGTGCCCTCGTCCGGGTTGACCTGGGCGGTCACCTGGTCGCCCGGGTGGGCGGTGGCGGGCGACGTGATCTCGACGTCCGGGCCGGACGCCGCGCACGGCGCGTCGACCGCGGCGGCGGCCGCCTCGGCGAGCACCGCGTCCACGATCAGCTCGCCCGTGTCGGGCCGTCAGACCGTGACGTGCACGCCGCGGCGGGTCAGGGCGTCGGCCGTCCGGACCTCCTCGCCCGGCACCACGTGGATCAGCGCGCCGGTCGGCAGGCCGGACAGCGCGTCGGCGACGGTGTCCGTGACCTGGGAGGTGTCGATCACCTGGTCGCCCACACGCAGATCCGTCACGCTGGAGGCGCCCTCGAGCACCGGGGCGCCGTTCACGCAGCGCGCGCCGGCCGACGCGCTGACGGCGCCGGCCCGGACGAGCGGGACGCCGAGGGAGGCGCCGTCGAGCTGGAAGTCCTCGACCTGCGCGGACCCACCCGCCTGCCGTGCCTGGCGCGGCCCGCCCGCGCCCGCCAGCGTCGTGTCGGCGCGCAGTACCGCGGCGTCGACGTCGGGCGTGGGCAGGCCCGCACCGGCGAGCGCCTGGGTGTCCGCATTACAGGAGCCGCCGCCGCCGTTCGCGGCGTAGAGGGTCAGCGGAGGGTTGTCGGTGACCTGGATGCGGGCCGCCGTCGCGCCGCACCCGAAGTCCGGAGCAGCCTGCGCCCAGGACGGTGCCGCGGCCGCCAGCGCCGAGGCGGCAAGTACGATTCGCAGGATCCGTCGCAAGGGTCTCATCCGATCCTCCCGTCGAGGGTGGGCGGGAACCTGAAACGCGGCGGCCCGGCGCGGCTTGTTCCTCCGACCGGATGGAAGAAAGGATGAGGGTCAGTCGATCAACCCGCGGCGCATCGCCTCCGCCACGGCCGCCCCGCGCTCGGACACGCCGAGCTTGCGGTACAGGCTCTGCATGTGGCTCTTGACCGTGGCGACCGCGAGGAACATCGAGTCGCCGATCTCGCGGCTGGAGAGCCCCTGGGCGATCAGCCCGAGGATCTCGGACTCGCGCGAGCTGAGGATGCGGGAGTCGCGCCCGGAGCGCGCGTGGAGCTCGTCCACCACGAGCGCGCCCAGCTCGCCCGGCAGCACGTACTCGCCGCGGCCCACGGCCAGCACGGCGGCGCGGACCTCCGCCGCCGAGGCCCGCTTGGAGATGAAGCCGGCGGCGCCGGATTCGAGCGCGTCAAAGACCACGGCGCCGGCGGCGTCCTCGGCGAGGAACAGCACGCGCGTCCGGACCCCCTCGGCCGCGAGGCGGGCGCACAGCTCGGGGCCGCTCGTCACCGGCATCCGGACGTCCAACACGGCGACGTCGGGCCACAGCTCGAGGATGAGATCGTGCGCCTCGCGGCCGTCCTCGGCGCAGGCGGCGACGCGCAGGCCCGGCCGGCCGCCGAGCGCGCGGGCGAGCGCGTCGCGGTACAGCGGGCCCTCGTCGGCGACCACCACGGAGACCTCGAGCACGCCGCCGGGTGGCGGCGCCTCGGCGGTCACGCGATCAGGCGGCGCCGCATCGCGGCCGCCACCGCCTCGCCGCGGTCGGAGACGCCGAGGATCCCGTAGACGCGGTTGATGTGCGTCCGCACGCTGGCCGGCGAGACCTCGAGCCGCTCGGCCATCTCGGCCACCGGCATGCCCGCGGCCATGTAGCGCAGGATCTCGCCCTCGGGCTCGCTCAGCTGCCGCTCGCGCGCCCGCGCCCGGATGACCGGGACGAGCCGGGCGCCGACCTCGGGCGCCAATACGGAGCGGCCGCCCGCCACGGTCAGGATCGCGTCGAGCAGCTCGTGCGGCGTCGCCTCCTTGGACACGCATCCGTCGCCGCCCGCCGCGAGCGCGTCGAACACCGTCCGGTCCTCCGCGGCCTCGCACAGGAACAGGATCCGGGCCGGCACGCGCAGGCGGCGGATCCGGCGCACGGCGGCCGGTCCCGAGCCCGGGGTGTGCAGGTCGAGCACCGCGACGCACGGCGCATGCCGGCCGACCAGCTCGCACGCCGCCCAGCCGTCGCTCGCCGCGCCCACGAGGGCGAGCCGCGGGCTGGAGGCCACGATGGAGGAGAGCGCCTCGCGGTGGCCAAGGTGGTCATCTGCGACGACCACACGCACGGGCTGCGCGGGGAACTGGTCGATCACTCCTGAATGATGTTCAGGCCGTCGACATGGATGTCGCAGTTACCGAGGGTTACCGTTCACAACTGTCCGTGCCATGACCGAAACGGCGTCAGCGGCGCCCAGCCAGGGCGACGCCGAGGTAGACCATCCAGCCGATCGCGGTCGCGCCTCGCCACTCGCCGGCCCCCGCGCCGCCCGCCGCCCGGGCCGCCGCGCCCCGGCTCGGCGATGCCGCGGGTCGCCCTCGCCGTGGCCCGGGGCGGCGGTGTGAAGACCCATGAACGGCCCCTTGAGGAGATGTGCCAAACGGCCGATGCGGGTGTAGGCACTCGTAACCTGGAAAACGTTCTTCGATGAATCGCCCGCCCCTCATCCGATCCCGCTCCGCTACCGTCCGCGCGCGCGTCACGCTGGCGCGGCGCCGGCTGCAGGGGCGGTCCATGGCGATCTTCCAGACCGCCGCGGCGGCGCTCGCCGCGTGGTGCATCGCGATCGTCCTGCTGCCGGACAAGAGCCCGGCGTTCGCCTCGATCGCCGCCGTGATCGCGCTCGGCGCCAGCCACGGCGAGCACCGCGAGCGGGCGCTCCAGCTCGTCGGCGGCGTCGTCCTCGGCCTCAGCGTCGCCGACGTGCTCATCCACTTCATCGGGACCGGGCCGCTCCAGCTCGGCCTGCTCGTCGTGCTCGCGATGTCCGCGGCGGTGCTGCTCGGCGGCGGCGAGATCGTTGTCTCCGAGGCCGCGGTGTCCGCGATCCTGCTCGTGGTCCTCGACCCTTCGACCGGCCCGGGCTTCTCGCCGAACCGGATTCTCGAGGCCGCGATCGGCGGGGCCGTGGCGCTGACGGTCGGCGCGCTGCTCTTCCCGCCGGACCCCGTCCTGCTCGTCGGCCGCGCCGCTCAGGCTGTGTTCGGCGAGCTCGGCCGGGCGCTCGAGCGCGTGGCCAGCGCGCTCGCCGGTGAGAACGAGGGCAGCGCCGAGCGGGCGCTGCTCCAGGCCCGCGCGATCGATGAGCTGATCGACGAGCTCGACGGCACGCTCGCCACCGGCCGCGAGACCGTCCGCCGCGCCCCGCCGCGCTTCGCCGCGCGCAGCCACATCGAGCGCTACGAGCGCAGCCTCACCCAGATCGACCTTGCGGTGCGCAACACGCGCGTGCTCGCCCGCCACGCGCTGGGCTTCGTCCGCGACGGGAGCCCGGTGCCCGCCGACCTGCCGTTCGCGGTGACCGAGCTCGCGCAGTCCGTCTGGGCGCTGGCCGCCGCCTACGACGACCCGTCGCGCGCCGAGGAGGCCCGCCGCTGCGCCACGAGCGCCGCCGGCCGCGCCATGGCGCTCTACCACGAGGGTCACGACGACCTCGCGCTGGTGGCCACGCTGGCGCAGGTGCGCTCCACAGCGGCCGACCTCACCCGCGCCGCCGAGCTGATCGCCGGCGTGCCCGACGAGCTGCCCACCGAGGAGCTGCTCGTGCCGGTCGCCGCCTGAGTCTTTCGCCGCCGCCCGCTCGCGGGACGCGCCCTTGCGCCCCGCGCCGGCGAGGGCGCTCTCTGCCGCTGAGCGGGCGCGAGGTGCTATTTGCCGGCGGGGCCGATCCTTGCCCGCCGCGGCAAGGCCCCTCTGTTGCCGCCCCGCGCCGGCGAATCGATCCTTGCCGCCCGCCGCGGCGAGGCTCTCTCTTGCCGCCCCGCGCCGGCGGGGCAATCCTTGCCGCCCGCCGCGGCGAGGCTCTCTCTTGCCGCCCCGCGCTGGCGAGGCGATCCTTGCCGCCCCTCGGCGGGCGCGGGCGAACAGCTTGCAGGTGAAGGGGAGCCCGGGGTGCCGCGGCGGCGGGAAACGAAACAAACGATCACCGCCGCGCCGAGGGGGTGGCCTACGTTTGTACGAATTATTCGTACCTTCGTAGGCCAGCCCCTCGGAGCACCGATCGAGCGTGATCGATCGCGCGCGAAAAGGCGCGGCGAGGGGGCCCGCCGATCGCGCTCGACCACCGCGGTGGCGCAGTCAGGCTCGTCCCCCTCCTCACTTGCCCGCTGTTCGCCGGACCCGCCGCGCGGCAGCGGCCGAACCCCGTCGCGCGCTGTTCGCCGGACCCGCCGCGCGGCAGCGGCCAGCTGCATAACGCGGTCGCCGCGCGCTGTTCGCCGGACCCGCCGCGCGGCGGCGGCCTAACCCGGTCGCGCGCTGTTCGCCGGGCCCGCCGCGCGGCGACTACGAACGCCGCCCGCGATCCGCGACGATCCGCACGTCGACGTCCGGCAGCGCCCGCAACAGCCGCATCGGAAGCGGCTCCGAGAGCCGGGCGAGCCCGCGCCGCGGCGGCGGCGGGCCGAGCAGGATGTACGTCGTGCCGCGCTCGCGCGCCACGCGCTCGGTGACCGCGACCGAGTCGGCCCCCTCCTCGACGATCAGGTGCGCCGCCAGCACCGAGGTGAGCCGCCGCAGCGCCTCCAAGCGCTCGCGCTCGGCGGCGGACGGCGGCGACTCCGGATCGCGCACGACGAGCACGTCGAGCTCGGCGCGCAGACGCTGGGCGGAGCGCCACGCGCGCCGCACGACGCGCTCGTCGCGCTCGTCCAACCCGACGAGCGCGAGCAGCCGCTCCGCGATCGGCTGCGGCTCGGCCGTCCCGAAGAGCTGCTCCTCGCGCCGCGGCAACGTTTCGCGGACGAGTCGGCGGGCCTCGACATCCTCCGCGACCTGGCGCAGCGCGACCTCGCGCAGCGCCTGCAGGTTCTCGATCCGGAAGAACCCGCCCAGCGCGGCCGGCACGCGCGCCGCCGGGTAGACCTTGCCCTCGCGCAGGCGCTCGATGAGGTCCTCGGGCGTGAGGTCGATCAGCACGACCTCGTCGGCCTGGCCGAGCACGTCGTCGGGCACCGTCTCGCGCACGCGCACGCCGGTGAGCTCGGCCACCTGGTCGTTGAGCGACTCCAGGTGCTGCACGTTCATCGTCGACAGGACGTCGATCCCGGCCCCGAGCACGTCGGCGATGTCCTCGAAGCGCTTGGTGTGCTCCAGCCCCGGCGCGTTGGTGTGCGCCAGCTCGTCGATCAGGCACAGCTCCGGCTCCCGGCGCAGGATGCCCGGCAGGTCCATCTCCTCGAGGTTGACCCCGCGGTAGGGCACGCGGCGGCGCGGGACGAACTCGAGCCCGTCGGCGAGCGCCTCGATCGCCGCGCGGGCGTGCGTCTCCACCAGCCCGATCGCGACGTCGCGCCCAGCCTCGGCCTCCGCGTGGCCCTCCTGCAGCATGCGGTAGGTCTTGCCGACCCCGGCGGCCATGCCGAGGAAGATCTTGTAGCGCCCGGCCAAGGGGCGGAGCCTAGTGCCGGGTCAGCGGGCGCTCGCTCGTCGCGTTGCCTGGCGCGGCACTCAGGCCGCCGACCCTTCCACGCGCCGCTCGTCGGCGGGCCGCAGCACGAGCACCTCGCCGTCGGCGTTGCGCAGCAGCCACGCGACGTCGTCTGCGCTGAACCCGTCCTTCCCGTTCGTCGCCGCCGGCGCCACGATGCGGTCGTGCGGCTCGGCCGCCATCAGCAGCCGCAGGGCGTGGCGCAGCGTCCGGCCGCGCTCGATCCGCGTGTCGACCGGCACGCCGGCCGCGGCCGCGCGCTGCTCGATCGCCTCGAACAGCTCGAACGCCACGTCGCACTCCCGCGGCACCGGCGTGCGCAGCGCGACGATCCGCGGGACGGTGACCAGGTAAGCGGGCACGAGCGTGGCGTGCTCGGCGCGCGCGAGCCGCAGCGAGGCCTCGAGCGCGCGCTCGGACAGCGACGTGCCGACGAAGGGCAGCAGGATCCGCCGGACCGGCGGGCCGCTGTCGGCCGCCTGCGCGCGGCGCATGAGCAGGAGCACGGCGACGCCGCCGAGCACGAGGGCGGCGAGCGGGCCGGCGACGTCCCAGAGGCTCATCCCGGGCTCCATTCGCGCTTCGAGCGGTCCGCGACGATCCGGACGTCGATTCCCGGCAGGCGCCGCAGCAGGCGGTCCGTGAGCGGCTCGGACAGCCGGCGCAGGCCATGCCGCGGCGCTGGGGCGCCGATCAGCACGTACGTCGTGCGGCGGTCGCGCGCGACGCGCGCCGCCACCTCGGCGACGTCGTCGCCGCGCTCGACGATCACGCGCGCCCCCAGCGCGGAGCCGCGGTGCCGAAGTGCCCGTACCTGCTCGTCCTCCTCTTCGTCCACCTCGCGTCCCGGCGGGAGCACGGTCAGCACGTCGAGCTCCGCCCCCAGCCGCTGCGCGCTGCGCCACGCGCGTCGCAGGACCCGCTGGGACGCGGCCTGCGGCGTGACGAGCGCCAGCAGCCGCTCGCCGACCGCCACGGGCGCCGAGTGCGTCATGAGCCGGTCGTCGCGCGCCACCGGGAGGTCGACGCGCAGCCGCTTGGCCTCGACATCCTCGGCGACCTGGCGCAGGGCGACCTCCCGCAGCGCCTCCAGGTTCTCGACCCGGAAGAAGCCGTTGAGCGCCGCGGGCACGCGCTCGGCCGGGTAGACCTTGCCCGCCTTCAGCCGCTCGAGCAGCGCCTGCGGCGTAAGGTCGACGATCACGATCTCGTCGGCCCGCTGGAGCACCGCGTCGGGCAACGTCTCGCGGACCCGCACGCCGGTCAGCTCCGCAACCTGGTCGTTGAGCGACTCCAGGTGCTGGACGTTGACGGTGGAGAAGACGTCTATCCGTGCCTCCAGCACGGACTCGACGTCCTCGTAGCGCTTGCCGTGCTCGAGCCCCGGCGCGTTCGTGTGGGCGAGCTCGTCGATCAGGCACAGCTCGGGCGCTCGCTCCAGCACGGCGGGCAGGTCGAGCTCGCGCAGCGTCACGCCGCGGTGCTCGACGCGCCGCTGCGCCACGCGCGGCAACCCCTCGGCCTGCGCCTCGGTGGCCTCGCGCCCGTGCGGCTCGAGATAGCCGATCACCGCCTCGTGGCCCGCCTCGTGCTCGGCGCGCAGCTCCTGCAGCGCGCGGTACGTCTTGCCGACGCCGGCGGCCATCCCCAGGAACACCTTGTGGTGCCCACGTGCCATCACCGGTAGAGCGCGTCGCGGGCGCGGCGCGCCTCGTGTATGGCCCGGGCGCTCAACGGGATCGCGGCAGGGACGTGGACGGCCATCTCACGCTCCCAGCAGGTTGTGGACGAGCAGGTCGATCAGCTTGATCCCGATGAACGGCGCGATCAGGCCGCCGACCCCGTAGATCAGGAGGTTGCGCCGCAGCAGCGCGGTCGCGCCCACGGGCCGGTAGTGCACGCCGCGCAGCGCCAGCGGCACGAGCAGCGGGATGATCAGCGCGTTGAAGACGATCGCCGAGACGATCGCCGAGCGCGGGGAGCCGAGCGCCATGACGTTGAGCGCGTCGAGCGGCCCGCGGTCGCCCCCGACGACGTACGTCGACGCGAACACCGCCGGCAGGATCGCGAAGTACTTGGCGATGTCGTTGGCGATCGAGAACGTCGTCAGCGC
>JBIOTP010000349.1:0-20086 GCA_044865965.1 Solirubrobacteraceae bacterium | reverse complement strand
AGAAGCTCCAGGAGCGCCTCGCGAAGCTGTCCGGGGGCGTCGCCGTCGTGAAGGTCGGCGCGGCCACCGAGACGGAGATGAAGGAGAAGAAGCACCGCGTCGAGGACGCGCTGCAGGCCACCCGCGCCGCCCTCGAGGAGGGCATCGTGGCCGGCGGCGGCGTCGCCCTGCTGGAGGCGATGAAGGCCGTCAACATCGACGTCCTCGGCGAGGACGACGAGAAGACGGGCGCCCGGATCGTCCTGCGCGCGCTCGAGGAGCCGCTCCGCCAGATCGCGGAGAACGCCGGCTTCGAGGGCTCCGTCGTCGTCAACGACGTGCGCAAGGCCGACAAGGGCCACGGCCTCAACGCGGCCACCGGCGAATACGGCGACCTCGTCGCGGCCGGCGTCATCGACCCGGCGATGGTGACGCGCTCGGCGCTCCAGAACGCCGCGTCGATCGCCAAGAACATCCTCACCACCGAGGCGATCGTCGCCGAGGTGCCCGAGAAGGAGGGCGCCGGCGCCGGCGGCGGCATGCCCGACATGGGCGGCATGATGTAAGCCGGCCTGAGGCCGGAGCGTTACTTGGGGGCCCGGCGGATGCCGGGCCCCCAGTCGTTATGGCCGAGCCTGTCCAGATCATCGCGCCGCAGGAGCGCGAGCGCCTGCTGCGCTACCTCGGCGAGGCCCAGTTGGGGCGCACGTAGGCCTCGGCGAACCCGGCGCGCAGGATGTTGCCGTAGGAGGTCCTCGGGCGCCCCGGCTCCTGCACGCCGGTCTCGGTGGTCACGGTCGTGCAGCCCGCCTCGGCCGCCTCGCGGACGCGCGCGGCGAGCAGCGCGGACTGCGCGCCGCGGCCGCGCGCGTCGGGGAGCGTCGCGGCGAACCCGAGCCACGCGCTGTCGCCGGCGATCCGCAGGGCGCCGGTGGCGACCGGGCGCTCGCCGTCGTAGGCGACCCAGCAACTCCACCCCTCGCGCCCGGGGAGCTCCCGGATGACCGCGGCCATGAACGGCGGCATGCCGTAGCCGGCCACCGCGACGAGCCCGAAGTCGTCCGCGCGCTCGGGCCCGACCCGCTCGAGCCGCAGCTTAGACGCGGCCGCGAGGTCGCCCGCGGGTTCGCGCGAGAACTTCATCCACGCGTAGTCCTCCGCGTAGCCGCGCGCCGTGAGGAGCTCCCCGAGCTCCGCCGGGCGCGCCGCGGGGGCGAGCGCGACGACGAACGCGGTGTCGGCGTAGACGGACTCGATCTCCTCCAGGTCGGCCTCGGTCGCCGGCCGCGACACGCCCAGCCCCATGACGCGGTTGAGCTCCCGCACGCCGGACAGCGCGCGCGCGACACCGCAGACCGCGCCGCCGGCCTCGACCACGGCGAAGCCCTGCCCGCGCGCGAGCGCCACCGGCACGGCGAGATACACGTCCCGGAAGGCGGCGATCTCCGCCCGCTCGAGGTCGGCGGTCACGGCGGCGAGCATCCCCGACCGCGCCCGCCGCCGCAACCGTGCGCGGGCCTCAGTGCTCGACCGTCGCCATCCCCGCCTCGGCCTCGTTGGCGGCCGAGCCGTACATGTCGGGCGGTGTCCAGGAACGTGACGCCGAGCTCGAAGGCGCGGTGGGATCGCCCGAGCATGGCACGATGCCGGCATGGAGACCGGCGTCGCCTTCGCCGCGCTCGACCCCGACGCGCCGGACCGGTTCACGCCGCTGCGCCGCATGCTCGGGGTCTCGAGCTTCGGCTTCAACCAGATCCTGCTGCGCCCCGGCCAGCGCGGGCGCATCCACCGGCACGCGCGCCAGGAGGAGGTCTACATCGTGCTCGAGGGCATGCTGACGCTGCTCGTCGAGGGTGAGGAGCGCGAGCTGCGTCGCGGCCAGCTGGCGCGCGTCGCGCCGCAGCTGCGCCGCCAGCTCGTCAACCGCCGCGGCGAGCCGCTGCTGCTGCTCGCGCTCGGCGGCAGCGGCGAGCACGAGGGCCGCGACGGCGAGGCCTTCACCGACTGGGACCAGGCCGAGGGCGCGCCGCCGCAGGAGGTGCCGCTGCCCGAGGACATCACCGTCGTGAGTTAGAAGGACACCTCGAGCGCCTCGGATGGTCGCGATCGAAGCCCGCGGTCCCGAAGGATCGCTCGGTCATGCCGCGACCGCATCGGGCGGCGTCGCCGCCGGGAACCGGAACGCCTCGAAGAAGCGGACGAGCAGATCGGTGTCGCCGCGCAGCCGGACGCTCCCGTCCGCGAGCGCGTCGCGCACGCCGCGCACGCCCGCTCCGAGCGCGAGGAACGCGTCGCTGCCGGTGGCGACGGCGACGTCGGGCGCCGGCGCCGGGCCGGCCGCGAACGAGACGCTGTCCGCCGCCAGCACGACGTGGAACGCCTCGCCGTCGACCGTCAGCTCGAACGCCCCGCGCAGCCCACCCGCCGCCTCGGGGCGATAGGAAGCGCGCAGCGCCAGCAGCGCCCACGCCGGCAGGAACGCCCGTGCGGGCGTGGGCGGCCCGAGCGTGCGGCCGCCCCAGCGCCCGAGCGCGAGGATCGGCTCCTCGAGCTCGCGCCCGTACGGCGTGAGCTCGTACACGGCCGAGGCGGCGGGCGGCGGGAGCACGCGGCGCGAGACCACGCCTGCCGCCTCCAGCTCGTCGAGCCGCGCCGCCAGCACGTTCGTGCTGATCGCGGGCAGCCCGGCGAGCAGGTCGCTGTAGCGCTTGGGCCCGAACAGCAGCTCGCGCACCACGAGCAGCGCCCAGCGCTCACCGACGAGGTCGAGGGCGCGCGCCAGCCCGCAGTACTGGTTGTAGCTGCGCGTCGTCACGCCACCGCGACGCGCTGCTCGGCGAACTCCTTGAGCCCGCGCAGGAGCTGCACGCGGAAGCGGGCGAACTTCCGCCGCAGCACCAGAGCGTTCATGGCGCGGCTCATCAGCCCGCGCGGGCGGTAGGAGGTGCTGCACGTGACCACCGTGCGACCGTCGGCCTCGGGTTCGAGCGCGAGGCTGAAGCCGTAGTCGGCGAACATCTTCGTGAACCCCAGCGAGTCGTCGTCGACCACGTAGGCATAGCGGCGCTCCGGCGCGGCCTCGATGCAGCGCTCGACGATGTAGCCCGTGCGGCCGCTGAACTCGACCGTGCAGCGGCGCACCGAGCCGACCTGCTCGCGCTCGTCGTGCGAGAGCACCTCCGTGACGCCGGCGATCCAGCGCGGGAGGAGACTGGCGTCCTCGAGGACCGCCCACACGCGCGACGGAGGCGCGTCGATGACCTGCCGGGTGCTTCCCTGCGGCGCTTGGCTCATGGGCCGACGCTACCAGGGACTCCTTGTTCTTTGCAAGTACATACTTGCGAAGTCAAAGCCAGCCCTTCTCCTCGGCGATCCGGATCGCCTCGATCCGGCTGCGGGCGCCGAGCTTCTGCATGATCGAGGAGAGGTGGTTGCGCGCCGTGCCCTGCGAGAGGTGGAGCGCGGCGGCCAGCTCGGCGACCGTCCCCTCGGTGCGGGCGCGGGCGAGCACCTCGCGCTCGCGCGCGGTCAGCGGGTTCTCGCCCTCGCTCAGCGCCGCCGCCGCGAGCCCGGGGTCGACGACCCGCTCGCCGGCCATCGCGCGGCGGATCGCGCTCGCCAGCTCCTCGGCCGGGGCGTCCTTGAGCAGGAAGCCGGCCGCGCCGCCCTCCATCGCCCGCCGCAGGTAGCCCGGGCGGCCGAACGTGGTGAGGATGAGCACGCGGCACTCGGGCAGCTCGGCGTGCAGGACCGCGGCCGCCTCCAGGCCGGTCATCCCGGGCATCTCGATGTCCAGCAGCGCCACGTCGGGCACGGCGGCGCGCGCCGCCGCGAGGACCTCGTCGCCGCGCCCGGCCCGCGCCACGACCTCGATGTCCTCCTCGAGCGAGAGCAGGCTCGCGAGGGCGCCGCGCACCATCGTCTGGTCCTCGGCGAGCAGGACGCGGATCACGGCCCGACCGTCACCGTGACGCGCAGCCCGAAGCCGCCTTCGGTCGCGGGCCGGCCTCCACGCGCCCGCCGAGGCGCTCGGCCCGCTCGCGCTGGGCGCCGCTGTGGCGGATCACGTTCGTCGTCCCCTCGCGCACCGCCCACGCCAGCACCGCCTCGGCGTCCGGCGGCAGGGCGGCGTCCGGCACGTCGACCTCGGCCTCGATGCCGGCCGCCTCCAGCGCCATCCGCGCGCCCTCCACGTCGCGCGCCAGCGTCGGCCGGCGGTAGCCGAAGCCTGCCCCGTGCGTATGGGGATCGAACGCGGTCTGCAGCGCGTCGGCCAGCGGCTGCGGCGGGAACAGGCTCGCGACCTTGGTCAGCAAGTCCGGCGCGTCGTCGAGCGGGAAGAACGTGCCGGAGATGAACGCGATCGGCATCACGACCGCGGCCTGCACCGGGCCGGCGCTGTCCGCGTTCGGGAGCAGGCGCGTGAAGCCGATCCCGAGCGCCGTGAAGCAGGCCGCGCCGAGCAGCACGGCGGCGAACAGCGCGGGCAGCGTCGAAACGACACGCCGCGGACCGCCTCCACGCCCTCATAGGCCTTGCGCAGGTCCTGCACCTGGATCGCGTCATGGAACTCAAGCTAGGGGCGGCGGATGAGCGCCGGAAGTGGCGCGCGTCCTGACTTGGGCGTGACATCCGTCATGGGCGCGGGTTCGGCCAGCCGCCCGCGAGCCGTGCCGCCTCGTCGCCCGCGAGCGGGCGCATCACCCACCAGCCGGCCAGCGGCGGCAGCGCGAGCAGCGCGAAGGCGATGGGCCACGAGGTGGCGGTGACGAGCGCCGCGAAGCCGACGGCGGTGCCGGCCGCCAGCGCCACCACGGTCTGCTGCAGGCCGAGCGCGGCGCCCGTGCGGGCGTGGCCGGAGAGCTCGGCGGCGGCGGTGACCGACAGCCCGTTCCAGCTCATCGAGACGACCCCGGCGCCGATCAGCGCGGGCACGAGGACGGGCAGCGGCGCGTCCGCGAGCGCCGCCGTGGCGACCAGCGCGACCGCCGTCGCCAGCCCGATCCGCCGCATGAGCGGCATCCGCAGCCCGGAGCGGTCCGAGCGCCATCCGGCCACCGCGCGCACCGCGGCGCCGGTGAGCTGGATCGTGGCGAGCACCGCGGCGGCCGCCCCGGCGGCGACGTGGCGGTGCTCGTTCAGGAACAGGACGGTGAAGGACACGATCGAGATCTGCGCGCAGACGTAGAGCCCGGAGCCGAGCGACAGCCGCCACATCCGGACGTCGCGCAGCGGCGGCGCGGCCGGGCGCGTCGGCTCCTGAGCACCGGGCGGGTCGCGGAACGCGAGCCCGCAGGCGAGCGCCCCGGCCGCGCAGCCGCCCGCGAGCGCGAGCAGCGCCGCGCGCAACCCGCCGGCCGCCGCGAGCGCGGGGAGGGCGAGCGCGCCGGCGGCGCCGCCCAGCGGCACGGCCATCTGGCGCACGCCGAGCGCGAGCCCGCGCTGGTGGCGCCCGAACCAGCCCATCACTGCGCGGCCGCTGGCGATGGACGTGCAGCCGGCGAGCGCGCCGGCCGCCGCGAGCGCGACGACCAGTGTCCCGTAGGCCGGCGCGAACGCCGCGCCGACGAGCGCGAGCGCCCCGCCGGCGAGCCCGACCGCGACCACCAGGCGCTCGCCGGCGCGATCGGCCAGCCAGCCCCACACGAGCAGCATCGCCGTGATCCCCCAGCTCACGCTGGCCAGCACCACGCCGACCTGCGCCAGCGACAGGCCGAGCTCCTCGCGCAGCACGGGCCCGATCGCCGGCAGCCCCTGCTGCACCGCCGACAGCGCCCCCTGCGCGAGCACGCCGACGGCGAGGATCGCCCAGCGGTACCGGCTGGCGGCGGCGAGCTCGGTCACGGCCGCGCCCGCTCCCGGTGCCGGCGCGCCTTCTCCACGTTCCCGCAGCGGGCCATCGAGCACCAGCGGCGGCGACCGGCCGGCGAGCGGTCATAGAAGCGGACCGAGCACTCCTCAGCCGCGCAGATGCGCAGGCGGGCGCGCTCCTCGGGGCGTCCGAGCGCCTGCGCGGCGTCGAGCGCCACGAGGTCGAGCGCCTCCCACGGCGACGCCACCTCGTGCTGCACCAGCACCGGCAGCCCGTCGGGCCCCGGCCTGAGCGTGAGCCGCGGCCCGGGGGGCGCGAGCCGGGCGTCGATCGCGGCCAGCGCGGCCGGGTCGGGCGCCTCGCCGGCCACCGCGGCGCGCAGCGCCGCGTCGGTCGCCTCGCGCAGCTCGCGGGCGGACGCGAGGATGCCGCGCGGCGCCGGTGTGCGCTCCGCCAGCAGGCCGGCTTGTGCCAGCCACTCCACGACGTCGGAGTCGCTCACGAGGCACTCGACGTCGCGCCGCCGGCGCTGACGGCGCGTGTTGACCAGGTCAACAGCAGGCCGGCCGCCGAGCCAATACCAGTACGGCGCGCCGCTCTGGAGCGGCTCGTCTGGAACCTCGAGCGCCATAACCCGATGCTACCTCATCTAGTGGTTATGAGAGGTCTTTCCCCGAGCGGGCCGAAGTCGCGTAGGCTGCCGCGTCCAGTGGAGGGCATCGCGTTCACGTCCGCCGCAGAGCTCGCCGCGCTGGTGCGCAGCCGGACCGCGAGCCCCGCGGAGCTCGTGGAAGCGGCCCTGCGCCGGATCGAGGCGCTCGAGCCGCGCCTGAACGCGTTCGTGGAGCTGGACGGCGAGCGCGCGCTCGCCGCGGCCGCGGCGGTCGAGCCGGGCGACCACCGGCCGTTCGCGGGCGTCCCGATCGGCGTCAAGGCCAACGTGCCGGTCGAGGGCCTGTGCATGAACTTCGCCTCGCGCTTCCTGGACGGCCATCGGCCCGACCACTCGGCCTACCTCGTGCGCCGGCTGCGCGAGGCCGGCTTCGTCGTGGTCGGCGTGACGAACCTGCCGGAGTTCGCGATCCTGCCGACCACCGAGCCGCGCCACACCGGCCCGACCCGCAACCCGTGGGACCTCGAGCGCACGCCGGGCGGGTCATCCGGCGGCTCGGCGGCGGCGGTGGCGGCCGGCATGCTCCCGCTCGCGCACGGCAACGACGGCGGCGGCTCGCTGCGCATCCCGGCCGCCTGCTGCGGGCTCGTCGGCCTCAAGCCCAGCCGCGGCCGGATCTCGCGCGGGCCCGACCTGGGCGACTCGTGGCTCGCCTGCGACGGCGTGCTCACCCGCACGGTGACCGACACCGCGCTCGCGCTGGATGTGCTGAGCGGCTACGAGGTCGGCGACGCGACGTGGGCGCCGCGGCCGGTCGAGCCCTACACGACCGCCGTGCGGCGCGACCCCGGGCGCCTGCGCGTGGCGGTCTCGCACGCCAACGCGCTCGGCGTGGACGTCGATCCCGAGTGCCGGCGCGGGCTCGTCGTGGCCGCCGAGGTGCTCGCCGGGCTCGGGCACGACGTCGAGGAGGTCGAGCCGACGCTGCCGGGGCCCGACGTGCTGCCGCTGTTCCTCTCCGCGTTCGGCCCGGGCGTGGCGCTCGGGATCAACTACGGCGTCCTGCTCGCGGGGCGCGAGCCCGAGGACGACGAGATCGAGCCGCTCTCGCGCGCGGTCCTCGAGCAGGCGCGCGGCACGCCGTCGATCGGCTACCTCGGCGCGGTGGCCCAGCTGCAGGCGCTCGCGCGGGGGATCGTCGCCTTCTTCGCCGACTACGACGTGCTCGTCACGCCCGCGCTGGCCGAGCGGCCGCTGCCGATCGGCGAGTGCAACGGGCTCGGCGAGCGGCCGCTGGAGGACCTCGACCGCTCCGGGCGGTTCACGCCGTACACCTCGCTCTACAACGTGACCGGCCAGCCCGCGGTCACGATCCCGGTCGGCTTCGGGTCCGACGCGCTGCCCACCGCGGTGCAGGTCGTGGGCAAGCCGTTGGGCGAGGACACGCTGCTGCAGGTCGCGGCGCAGATGGAGGCCGCGCAGCCGTGGGCGCACCAGCGGCCGGACCTGTAGAGCTGCCGGTGTGTCACGATTTGCGACATGGCCTATGTCATCGCCGAGCCCTGCATCGGGACCAAGGACAACTCCTGCGTCGAGGTCTGCCCGGTCGACTGCATCCACCCGACGCCCGACGAGCCCGACTACGACAAGGTCGAGATGCTGCACATCGATCCCGAGGAGTGCATCGACTGCGACGCGTGCGTCGAGGCCTGCCCGGTCGACGCCTGCTTCGCCGAGGACCAGCTGCCCGGCGAGTGGGCGCAGTACGCGCAGCGCAACGCCGACTACTACGCGGGCCGGTAGCTGATCGCGAGCGCGCTCCGTGAGGTGGAGCGACGCTAACTGCAGCGCCGCGGCTATGCCATAGGCAGCGAGATCCCCACCGGCTGCGGGGGGCCGGCCTGAACGACCTGCAGGACCGGGAGCTCGACCGGGTTGAGCGCGACGAGCCCGCGCGCGGCGTGGCGGATCGCCTGCGCGGCCGCGTCGTCGGGATCGACCGCGACGAGCGGCACGCCCGCGTCGGAGTGCGCACGCAGCGCCATCGTCAGCGGAACGCTGACCAGCAGCGGCACGTCGAGCTCGTCGGCCAGCGCCTGGCCGCCGCCCTCGCCGAAGATCGGGTAGCGCTGCCCGTCCGGCGCGGTGAAGCCGGACATGTTCTCGATCACGCCGCAGATCTCCAGGTCGACCTTGTCGGCCATCTGCGCTGCGCGCCGGGCGACCTTCTGCGCGGCCGCCTGCGGCGTCGTGACGAGCAGGAACGTCGCCTGCGGCAGCAACTGCGCGAGCGTCATCGAGACGTCGCCGGTGCCGGGCGGCAGGTCGATCAGCAGGAAGTCGAGCTCGCCCCACGCGACGTCCTCGAGGAACTGCGTGAGCGCCTTGTGCAGCATCGGCCCGCGCCACACGACGGCCTCGTCCTCCTTGAGGAAGAAGCCGATGGAGATCACCTTCAGGCCGTGCGCCTCCAGCGGCAGGATCTTGCGCTCGGCCGAGACCTGCGGGCGCTGCCCGCCGAGTCCCAGCATGCGCGGGATCGAGTATCCCCAGACGTCGGCGTCCAGGACGCCGACCTTCTTGCCGTCGCCGCGCAGCGCGGCGGCGAGGTTCACGGTCAGCGACGACTTGCCCACGCCGCCCTTGCCGGAGCCGATGCAGACGATGTTGGTGACCTGCGCCAGCGCGCCCTCGGGCAGCCCCTGGGGGCGCCCGAGCGTCCGCTGCAGGCCGGCCTTCTCGGCGTCGCTGAGGACATCGAAGCCGACGTTGACGCGGGTGACGCCGGGTAGGGTGCCGAGCGCCTTGGTGACGCCGGTCTGGAAATGGCTTCGGATCGGGCAGCCGGGGGTCGTCAGCGAGACCGTGACGTCGACCAGCCCCTGATCGGAGACGTCGATGGAGCGGACCATCCCGAGCTCGACGATCGAGCGGCGCAGCTCGGGGTCGATGACGACCTTCAGCGCCTCGAGGACCTGATCTCTCGTGGGCATGCCCCGAATTGTCGCAGGCGGCCGTTGCTAGGCCACCAGCGAAGGGGTGGCCGGCGGCCGGCGGTGCGACGGGCCCCCGAGTTTCGAGAGCATCGCCCACCGCCGGGCCGCCAGCCACTCCGGGTCGAGCCCGAGGGTCCCCGCGATCTCCTCCTCGTCCACGTCGTGGGCGAGCATGCCCAGGATGGGCAGATCGTCGGGCTCGAGCATCGCTCCGGCCCTCCTGAGGGCCTGGGGGCCGAAGACCGGCCGCGCGCCACCGGCGCCGACGGTCCTGATCGCCGCGAGCAGGGCCGGGGGCGGCGTCGACTTCGCAACCACCGCATCGGCGCCCGCGATCATGGCGCGGACGGCCAGATCCGCGTCGGCGAACGCCGAGTACACGAGCACTCGCGGCGGGCGGGAGAGGGTCCTTGTCCGCAGGCACAACGAGAGCCCGTCGTCGTCGGGCAGGTGGTGGTCGAGCAGCGCCAGGGCCGGCTCCAGGTCGGCGATCGCCTCGAAGCCCTCCCGCGCCGTCGCCGCCGTGGCGGCCACGCGCAGGTCGTCCTCGTCCTCGAGCAGGCCACGCAGGCCGGCCCGCACGGCGGGATGGTCGTCGACGATCACCAGGTCCACACCGGCAGCCTGCCTCGCGCCCGCCGCGGCCGCCATCCGGGACGCCCCGGATAGCGGGGCGGTGGCAGCCCTCACGGCTCCACGAGCCCGCGCCGGATCGCGTAGCGCACGAGTTCTACGCGGTCGCGCATCCCGAGCTTCGCGAGGATGTTCGTGCGGTGGCGCTCGACGGTCTTCTCGCTCAGCACGAGCTCGGCGGCGATCTCGCGCGTCGTCCGCGCCTCGGCCACGAGCTTGACGATCTCCACCTCGCGCGGCGTCAGCGGGTCGTCCGGCAGGCCCTCGCCGCGCCGCGCGCGCTCCACGAAGTCGCGCATGAGCGCGCGCACCGCGCCCGGGTACAGGAACGGCTCGCCGCGCATCGTCGCCCGGCACGCCTCGACGAGGTCGCGGTCGGCGACGCTCTTGAGCACGTAGCCGGAGGCGCCCGCGCGCAGCGCCTCGAACAGGTACTGCTCGTTGTCGTGCATCGAGAGGATCAGCACCCGCAGCTCGGGCCGGCGGGTCGTGAGCTCACGGGCCGCCTGCAGCCCCGTCATGCGCGGCATCGACACGTCGAGGACGGCGAGGTCGACGGCCTCGCGCAGCCCGAGCTCGACGGCCTCCGCGCCGTCGCCGGCCTCGGCGACGACCGACAGGTCCGGCTCGCCCTCGAGCACGAGCCGCAGCCCGCGGCGCACGACCGCGTGGTCGTCGGCCAGCAGGATCCGGGTCTTCACGAGGGGACCTCCAGCGTCACGCAGGCGCCCCCGAGGCGCGCGCGGTCGATCCGCAGGGCGGCGCCGACCAGGACGGCGCGCTCGCGCATCCCGCGGATGCCGCCGCCCTCCGCCGCGTCCCGGGCGACGCCCGCGCCGTCGTCGGAGACCTCGAGGCGCACGCCGCCGCCGGCCAGCTCGAGCCGCAGCTCGGCGCGGCGCGCCCCGGCGTGGCGGGCAACGTTCGTGAGCGCCTCCTGGGCGACGCGGTAGATCACGAGCTCCGCCTCCGGCGCGAGCCGCGGCAGGCCGGGCTGCACGCGCACGCCGACCTCCAGCCCGGCCTGGTCGGCCATGCGCTCGCCCAGGACCAGCAGCGCGCTGGCCAGTCCGAGGTCGTCGAGCGCCTCGGGCCGCAGGCGGCGCGCGATCCGGCGCACCTCCTCGAGGCTGGCGCGCGCGGTCTCCTGCGCCTCGAGCACGCCGTCGCGCACCGGCGGCGGCACGTGGCGGGCCGCGCGACCGAGCTGCAGCACGACGCCGGTGAGCGACTGCCCGACGCCGTCGTGGAGCTCCTGCGCGACCCGCAGCCGCTCGCCCTCCTGCGCGTCGAGCGCCCGCGCCACGCTGTCGCGCCGCTCGGACTCGAGCCGGTCGAGCATCTCGTTGAACGCGGCGGCCAGCTCCGCCGCCTCCGACGCGCCGCCGGACACGCGCAGCCGCGGGCCGGGATCGAGCGGGTCGATCCTCCGCGCGAACTGCGTCAGCTCGCGCAGCGGCGAGAACGCGCGCCGCAGCAGCAGGAGGTTGAGCGCGAGCATCAGCGCGACGCCGCCGGCGAAGATCGCGAGCTCGCGCAGGGCGACCGACGACGCCCCGGGCGCGAACACGATCGCCGTGATCGCGCACGCGGCGGCGAGCACGGCCGCGTTGCCGATCGCCACCCGCCAGAACAGGGCGGGCCGCAGCGCGCGCTTGCCGAGGGACATCGCCGTCAAGTCTGACCGCTCATCGCGCGCTCATGCTCAGGGGCCAGGCCCCGCCTGCCTGGGCGCCCCCTCGCCGTCGGGGTCTGACCGCCTTACACACCGACGCCGCGTCCACGGGACCTCCTTAAACACCGACGCCGCGCCCCGAAGGGCACGGCGACGGTTGAGGGAGGAGAGGGTGCTGCACCCGCCGGCGAGGTATGGGCCGGCGAGTCCCGCCGGCGAATATGAGGCCGGCAGGCTTACCCGCTGCTGCCGCCTCTCCGGCCGGCGCGCGGGGGAAATGGGTGGCTTACGCCAGCGTCGACACGCGGTCCTTCGCGAGGTTGCCGAGGCGCTCCGCCGCGGCGACGCCGGTCTGCACGGCGCCCTCGACGCGCTCCGAGACGCCCGAGAGCTGCTCGGTCACGACGTTGCGGCGCTCCTCCACGTCACGCTCGACGGCGCTGCGGTTGCGGCGCACGACGCGCTCCAGGCGGGTGCGCGCCTTGCGCACGTCGCGCTCGAGCTGGTTGCGCGCCTTCGTGCCGCGGCGCTCGAAGCGGCCCTCGAGCTGCTTCAGGCGGCGCTCGGCGGCAGTGCGCGTGCCGTAGTGCTTGACCAGCCCGTCCGCGAAGCCCACGACGCGGTCGCGCGCCTCGAGGGTCGCGCCGACGTAGACGAGCGCGGCGCGCTCGGCCAGCGAGCGGCCCTGCTTGGCGGTCGTGCGCGCGGCGGTGGCGTTGGCCTTGGCCGCCTCGCGCGTCTTGGTCGCGGCGGTCGTCCGCGTGCGCCGGCCCGTCGACTTGGACGGAGTCGTGCGCGTGGCCGAACGCGAGGCGGTCGAGCGCGACGTGCTCTTGCGAGCAGCGCTCGGCTTGCGCGTGGTGCTGGTGCCGGCGGTCGTGGTGCCGGTGGTGTTGGTGGTGTTGGTGGTCTCGGCCATCTTGAAGGTCGCCCCCTCTGCCTAAGGATATTAGATCTAAGTCTTGTTCGCCGGGGAGTATACCCCTCGAACATATGTACGTAAACCCCTGGGCGCGAGGAGTTACATGCTTTGTAACAGCATCGTCCGGGAGCCACGTGAACACGCGGTAAAGACGCGCCGACTTTGTGACAATCCGAACGTGGGTTCGCGCGTTATGCGACGCCCAGGCGCTCGGTGCGCTCGAGCCAGCGGGCGGGATCGTCGAGCTCGGCGAGCACCGGCATGGACTCGGGACCGGCCCACACGCGATTGAGCGCCGAGATGCCGCCCCGTGCCACCACGCCGTCGCAGAACGCCTTGCCCTGGACGTACTGGCGCATCTTGAGGTCCATGCCGAGCAGCCGCTCGAGCAGCCGCAGCAGCCCGGAGCGGTCACGCCGGCGGCGCTCCATCGCCTTGCGCATGGATGGGAGATCATCGAGCACCTGCGCGCCGACCGCGTCCATCACGTGCTCGGCGTAGCCCTCGAGCACGGCCATGAAGGCCTGGACGCGGTCGAGCACCGCGCGGCGCTCGGGGCCCACCATCACCATCGCGAGCCCGTCCTCGCGCACCTGCTCGAACAGCCGGCGGAGGTCGCCCGGGTCCGGGAACCGCAGCAGCCCGCGCGGGTCCATCTCCAGCGCGCCGAGCAGCTCGCGGACCATCTCCGCGAGGTGCGGCCGCAGCCACGGCACGCCGCCGAACTGCAGCGCGTGCGTCGTCTCGTGCAGTGCAACCCAGCGCAGCAGCTGCTCGTTGCGCGCCTCGAGCTGGTTCGCCGCGTGGCCCAGGTTCGGCGCCAAGAACAGCAGCCGCGCGGGCGCGTCCGGGTCGAGCACCGGGAACTCGTACTGCGCCAGCACCCGGCCGGCGAGGAAGCCCGATACGGCGCCCGCCTCGATCGCCAGCAGCGCGCCGGCCGCGGCGCCGAGGGGCCCGAGGCCGCCGGCGAGGCGCTGGGCGGCCGGCTCGAGCACGGTCTCCAGCGAGGTCAGGTTGGCGTCTATCCAGCCGGGCCGGTCGACGGCCTCCGGCGCCGGCACGGGCTCCTCGGCCACGAGGCCGGTGTACTCGGACACGAGCTGCTCGCTCTCGGCCGCCGGGGCCGCGAGGCGCTTGAACGGCTTGGGGTTGCCCGAGGGCTGAAGGCCGGCGACGCCGCGGGCGACCTGCGCGGCCAGGGTCCAATCGATCACGGGTCCCAGGCTACCCGGACCGTACCGGCACCCGGGCGATCGCGGCGGGCCCGCGTCGGTGCGGGCGGCGATCACGGGCGCTACCCGGACCGTACCGGGACCCGGGCGACGTCCGCCAACCCGGCGTCGGTGCGGGCGGCGATCACGGGCGAGTGCGGTTCGAGATCCAGCGGCGCCGCGAGCGGGTCATCGTAGGCGATGAACGCCACGCGGCCGCCCGCCTCGCGCACGATCAGCTGCGCGGCCGCGGCGTCGACGGCGCGGCAGCGCTTGAGCGAGGCCATCGCGTCGAAGCGCGCGGCGGCCACCTGGCACAGCGAGACCGCGATCGCACCGATCGCGCGCAGCCGGTGGGCGGTCGCGGCCAGCGCGTCGGCCGACTGCACGACCCAGCGAGGGTCGGCGGACTCGACCCCGATCACCTCGAGCTTGCCGTCGCGCGTGCGGCGCTCGCCGAGCTCGGCGTCCAGGCGGACGCCGTCCAGCTCCGCGCCGCGGCCCCGCCACGCCACCCACTCCTCCTCCGGGCCGAAGTCCTGCACGAAGCCGAAGACGACGTCGGCCATCGTCGGCCCCTCCGCGACCGCGATCGAGACCGCGTGGTGGGGGAGGCCGCGCTTGGCGTTGATGGAGCCGTCGATCGGGTCGATCACCACCAGCACGTCCTCGGAGCCGAAGTCGACCCGCCCGCGCTCCTCGCTGAGCGCCGTGAAGCGCGCGCCGGCCGCGTGGAGGGCGCCCAGCTCGGCGAACACGACGTCCTCGGCCGCCTCGTCGATCAGCAGCGTGCGATCGCCGCCCTCGCCGCGCGTGCCGGTCTCGCGGACGCGCTCGGCGATCGTCGGGCGGTCCGCGAGCATCGCGCGGATCGCGGCCGCCGCCCGCCGGCAGGCACCCAGCCATTCGGCGTCTGGGACGGCGGCCATGTGGGCCGTATCCTAGGGAGGTGCCCGTCGTGCTGACCTCCGCACAGCGCGAGGTCGTCGAGCACGCCGGCGGCCCGCTCCTCGTGCTCGGCGGGGCGGGGACCGGCAAGACGACCGCGCTGGTCGAGCGCTTCGTGCGGGTCGCGGAGGGGGCCGCGCCCGAGCAGGTGCTGGCGCTCGCGCTCACGCCGTCGGCCGCCGACGCGCTGCGCGAGCGGATCGAGGACCGCCTCACCGGCGCGTACGAGGAGCTGGCGGTGACGACGTTCCAGGGCCTGTGCGCGAAGCTCCTGCGCGACGAGGCGATCGAGGCCGGCATCGACCCCTTCTGCACGCCGGTCGCGGCCGCCGACCGGCTGGCGATGCTGCTCGAGCACATCGACGACTTGCCGCTGCGCCACCACGACCTGCGCGGTAACCCGAGCGCCCTGCTCGGCTCGATCGTCCAGCGCGTCGACCGCCTCAAGGAGGAGCTGATCTCGGCCGCCGACTACGGCGCGTGGGCGGACAAGCTTCCCGAGGACGCCGTTCGCGAGCGCGAGTTCGCCGCGCTCTACGCGGCCCACGACGCGCTGCTGGCCGAGGCGGGGACGCTCGACTTCGGCGACCTCGTCCTGCAGGCGTTCCGCCTGCTGCGCGAGAAGCCGCACGTGCGCACGCGGCTGGCGACCCGCTACCGGCAGGTGCTGGTCGACGACCTCCAGGACGCGAGCTTCGCCCAGGGGCTGCTGCTGCGGCTGCTGGTGGCCGCGCACGGCGGGATCGGCGCGTTCGCCGACGACGACCAGGCGATCCGCCGCTTCCGCGGCGCCGCCACCAAGAACGTGCGCGACTTCCGCGCCGAGTGGCCGCGGACGGCGATCGTGCGGCTGGAGACCTCGCTGCGCGCCGGCCGCCGCCTGCTGGCGGCGGCGCGCGCCGTCGTGGAGCCGATCGAGGACCGGCTGCCGAAGGCGCTCGAGCCGGCGCCCGACGCGCCCGGAGGCGAGGTCGCGTTCTGGCGCTGCGCGAGCGAGCGCGCCCAGGCGCAGGCGGTGGCGGCCGACGTCGAGCGCCTGGTGGCGCGCGCCGACGTCGGCCCCGAGGACGTGTGCGTGCTCGTGCGCTCGGTGCGCAGCGAGGGGCAGGCCGTCGCGGTCGCCTTCGAGGAGCGCGCCGTGCCCTACCACCTGTCCGGCGCGGCGGCGTTCTTCCAGCGCGCCGAGGTGCGCGACCTGCTCGCCTGGCTGCGGCTGCTCGTCGATCCCGGGGACGCCGGCGCCGTGGTCCGCGCGCTCGCCCGGCCGCCCGTGGAGCTGCGGGCGATCGACCTCGCGCGCGTGACCCAGATCGCCCGCCGCCGCAAGCTGGACATGGTCGCCGCGCTGTCGGCGGCGCTCGAGTCCCCGCAGATCCCGCCCGAGGCGCGCGAGCGGATCGTGACCTTCCTCAAGCTCTACCGCTCGGCCGCCGCCGCGCTGGACTCGGCGCGCCCCGACCTCTACGTGCACCGGCTGGTCGAGCGGCTCGGCCTGCGCCGCCAGCTGCTGTTCGCCGCCTCCACCGAGGTCGTGGAGCGCCTCCAGAACCTCGCGAAGTTCGCCGAGCTGGCAGCCGCCTACGTGCGCCGCGCGCCGCAGGCGACGGCGCGCGAGTTCGCCCACTCGATCGCCGCCGTCGCCGACGCCGGCCTGCGCGAGGAGGCGGCCGCCGGCGCCGAGCGCGCCCGCGGCGTGCGGGTGATGACGATGCACGACGCGCGCGGGCTGGAGTTCGACCACGTCTACGTGCTCGGCCTGATCGCGGCGCGCATGCCGGGCCCGCGCCGGCGGGCGCTCGAGCCGATCCCGGACGCGCTGATCAAGGAGGCCCTGCCGCCCGACTCGCGCGCCACGCACGCGGCCGAGCAGCGCCGGCTGCTGCACGTCGCGCTGTCGCGCGCCCGCCGCCGGCTCGTGCTCGCCTACCCCGAGCGCAGCGACCGTGGCGCGACGCAGCAGCCCTCGCCGTTCGCCGAGGAGGCGCGCGCGGCGGTGGGCGGCGAGTGGGAGCCGCGCGAGGAGGAGCTGTTCGGTCCCGCCGAGACGCTGCAGTCGACGTTCCGCCTGCTGCGCGACGAGCTGCTGACGACCGTCGCCCAGGTCGGCGGGCGGCTCGGCGAGCTGCGCTTCGACACCGACCTCGACGTCTCGCACGCCGTCGTGCGCTACCTCGAGCTGGTCAAGCTCGCGGCGCTGCTGGAGCGCACGCGCGGCAGCGGGCAGTCGGTCGCGGAGGCGCTGCCGGAGCTCAATCAGCGCCTGCTGCAGGCCGCCACCGCCGAGCAGCGCGAGATCTTCGAGACCTCGGCGCTGGACGACTACCTGCTCGACGCCGAGCAGGACGAGCGGCTGCGCCAGCGCGCGGTCGCGGCCCGCACCGAGCCGTCGCTGGAGACGTTCCTGCCGCGGCGCGGCGACGGGCTCGTGCTGAGCGCGACCGACATCGAGACCTACCGGACGTGCCCGCTCAAGTACAAGTTCGCGCGCGTGTTCCGGATCCCTAGCGAGCCGACGCTCAACCAGCGCTTCGGGATCCTCGTGCACCAGGTGCTCGAGCGCTACCACGGGGGCTCCACGGAGCCGGGCCTGCCGGGTCTGCTCGGCCTGCTCGAGGCCGGCTGGCGCCGCGGCGGCTTCGGCGACTCGGAGGAGGAGCGCCAGTTCCGCGCCAAGGCCACCCAGGCGCTCGTGCGCTACCACGACCGCTTCCAGGAGGAGGACGGCGAGCCCGTGTGGTTCGAGCGCGCGTTCCAGTTCCGCATGGGGCCGCATCTGCTGCGCGGCCGCGTCGACCGCGTCGACCGGCTCCCCGGCGGCGGCTACGAGCTGATCGACTACAAGACCGGCCGCCCCAAGAGCGCCGCCCAGCTGCGCGAGGACGTCCAGCTCTCCCTGTACGCCGTCGGCGCCCGCGAGTCATGGCAGCTCGAGGCCGCCCAGCAGGCCTACTACTACGTCCTCGACGACGAGAAGGTGCCCGTCGACCGCACCCAGGACGACCGCGACTGGATCACCGAGACCGTGCTGAGCGTCGCCGACGGCATCCTCGGGCAGGGGTTCGAGCCGACGCCGAGCTACGCCGCGTGCTCGATGTGCGACTACCGGATCGCTTGCCCCGCTGCTGAGCGCTAGCGCTGTTTGGGGCCGCGCGCCGGGATCGGCGAACTTCTTGCAAGGTAAGGGAGCGTGGATTGCCGCGCGGGCGCGAAGCGATCACCGCCGCGCGGGGGGTGGCGTAAGTACGTGTCGGTACGCGACACCTAGTTACGTCACCCCCAGCGCGACCGAGTGAACGTGATCGGTCGCGTGCGAACGAACCGCGCGGGCGCGCGGTTCCGCGCGATCTCCCCGAGCCGCGAGCCACTCCGGGCTCCCCTCACTTGCAAGAAGTTCGCCGATCCCGCCGGGCGGTTGCAAGAAGCTCGCCGGTCCCGCCGCGCGGGCGGAACCGACCTACCCCTGCCCGCGCTGCCGCAAGAACCGCTGGAACTCGCGCGCCAGCACGTCGCCGGAGGGCAGGTTGCCGGGATCCGGCCGTTCGGACTCCTCGTCGACGGCGCGCTCGAGGCGCTCGACGAACGCCTGGACGTCGGGGTCGAGCTCGACCGCGCGGCTGACCTGGCGCTCGTAGTCGCCGGCGGCGTCCTCGAGCTCGGTGGCGTCGACCGTGATGCCGACGAGGCTCTCGAGCCGGCGCAGGATCGCCAGCGCGCCCTTCGGGTTCGGCGCCACCGCGACGTAGTGCGGGACCGCCGCCCACAGCGAGGCCGCCGGCAGGCCGGCCGCCTCGCACGCGGCGTGCAGGACGCCGACGATCCCGGTGGGGCCCTCGTAGGTGGGCCGCGAGAGCTGGAGGCGCTGGACCAGCGAGGGGTCGCTGGCGTGCGCGGTGACCGCCACCGGGCGCGAGTGGGGGACGTCGGCCAGTAAAGCCCCGAGCAGCACGACCATCTGGACGCCGAGCGCCTCCGCGAGGTCGACCACCGTGCGGCTGAACGTCCGCCAGCGCATCGCGGGCTCCGGCCCGGAAAGCAGCACGAGGTCGCGCGGTGCGCGCGGCACGCGGGCGGCGAAGACCTCGAACTCCGGCCAGTCGATGCGGCGCGAGACGCCGTCGACGAGCCGCACCGTGGGCCGCGTGGACTGGAAGTCGACGAACTCCTCGGGGTCGATGCTCGCGAACTGCTCCGCCTGCAGGCTGCCGCCCATGAACGTCAGCGCCGACGTGGCCGCCTCGCCGGCGTCGTTCCAGCCCTTGAACGCGCACACCAGCGCGGGGGCGCGGAGCCCGTCCGGCCGTCGCTCCCAGTGCAGCGGCTGCATGTGTCCACCGTACCGCGTCCGGGTCGTGGCCCATCATGGCCGGATCGCCGCCACCGCCGCCCCCGCGCCCACCGTCGCCGCCCTGCGCGCCGGCGACGAGGTCGACGCCGTCTTCGCGTGCGCCCGCAAGGACCGCCTGCAGGCGCGCTCCGGCGCGCCCTATCTTGCGCTCGAGCTGCGCGACCGCACGGGCGCGATCGCCGCCCGGGCGTTCCGCGACGCGGACCTGCTCGCCGGCCGCTTCGAGCGCGGCGACCTCGTGCGTGTGAGCGGCCGCGTGGAGCGCTTCCGCGACGAGCTGCAGATCGACGTGCGGGCGATCGCGCGGGCCCAGGAGGCCGATCCGGCGGCCTTCCTGCCGGTCGCCTACCGGGACCTCGACGAGCTGGACGGCTTCCTCGAGCACCTGGCGCGCGAGGTGCACGACCCCGGCTACCGCGGGCTGCTCGAGCGGCTGCTGGCCGACGCGGCGCTGCGCGCCGAGTGGCGGCGCGCCCCGTGCACGCGCGGCGGTCATCACGCGTACCTCGGCGGGCTGCTGGAGCACACCGTGGCGGTCGGGACGCTGGCGCTCGAGTGCGCCCAGCTCCACCCGCGCCTGAACCCCGACCTCCTGCTGTGCGCCGCGCTGGTGCACGACCTCGGCAAGACGCGCGAGTTCACCTACGGCGCCGAGATCGGCCTCAGCGAGGAGGGCCGCCTGCTCGGCCACGTCGTGCTCGGCCAGCGGCTGCTGGACCAGCGCGCGGCCGACCTGGCCGCGGACCGCCGGCTCGCGCTCGCGCACTGCGTGCTGACGCATCACGGGCCCGACGCCGCGCCCGGCCGGCGGTTCGGCTCGCCGGAGGCGGTCGCGCTGTACCGGCTCAACGCGCTCGACGCGAGCGTCAAGGGCGCGCTCGAGCACGGGCTGCTGTGACGCGCAACTGCTAGGTTGCGCGTGTATGCGCATCCTGATCCTCGGCGGCAC
>JBIOTP010000348.1:0-2312 GCA_044865965.1 Solirubrobacteraceae bacterium | reverse complement strand
GCCGTGCTCGCGGAGGGCGACGCAGGACACGCGTTCCTGCCCTGGCCCGCCTCGCGTGCGCCCGCGCGCTCGGCGCTCGAGGCACGCGCCCGAGAGCTGGTGCCGGTGGAGCACGGGCGCTTCGACGCCACCGGCGAGCCCGCTTTCGTGTACGTCCCGCTGCTGCGCGTCGGAGCGATCGTCAGCTACTCCGCATCGCTCTCGCTGCGCTTCGAGGAGCAGGAAGAGGCCTGGGTGGATGCGCGCACCGGCCTCGAGCCCGGCGAGGGGACACTCGCCACCCTGGACGGCGCCGGCTGGAAGCACGCACCCGACCAGCGTCACCGCAAGCTGCCCGCCGATCTCGCGGTCGCCGTCCGACGCGCGCACGAGCAGCTCGAGAAGCGCGCCGGCGAGCGCCAGCGGTCGCTTGCGGTCCACGCGCGCCGTGCGCGGGACTCCGAGCTGGCGCGTGCGGACGCGTACTACCAGAGCGCGCTGGAGTCGATCGCCCGCCGGCGCGCCGCGGCCGACCGTGAGCGCGCCCGCCTGCTGGACGCCCAGGCCGACGCAACCCGCGCCGAGCACACGCGCCGCCGGCGGGAGATCGAGCGCGAGTACGAGCCGAGCCGCGAGATCAGGCCGTTCCGACTGCAGCTGGTGCACGCTCCCGCGTTCCTACTGCCGGTCGATGTGCGGCGCGGGAGTCGGAGGTTCCCGTTCACGCTGACGTGGCTGGCGACGGCAGGCGAATTTGCCGCCTTCCGCTGCCCCGCCTGCGGCGCGGCTGAGGCCCTGGTCGCCGGCCGAGACGGACTCGGTTGCGCAGCCTGCACGCCGAGCCGGGCGCCGTCGGCGGCAGCCGCCGCGGCGCGCGCGCAACCCGCGCGTCCGCGCGCTCTCCAGCCCGCCCCGCCGGCACAGCCGTTCGGTGCCGCCGCCGTATCGTCGGAGGCGGCCGCGCGCAGCGCACCACCGCCTCAGCCGGCCGCGCGCCCCGCGACGCCGCGGCGGGCGGCCACGCCCACCCCCTCGCCGGCGCGCCCCGCCACGTCACGGCCGCCGCGCTCGCGCCCTCCCAGCCGCTCGGCGGGCAGGCCGCCCGGCCATGACGGCCTCGAACGCACCGGCAACAAGCTGGCGCTCGCCTTCTGGCAGCGCGTCGCCGGCGGCGAGCGCTGGCCGCGCGCGAAGGCGGCGCGCGACTCGCCGCTGCGTGCGCTGTATCGGCTCTACGGTGCGCCGGGGCCGCTGCACGCGCTCGGGATTCCGCGCGGGCGGCTTCCCGACGAGGCCACGGCTATCACGTACCCGGGCGAGCGCGGTGAGCACGAGCTGACGGTCGGCGTCGTGTTCGCGGGCGGCCGTAGCTACCGGTATGTGCTCTCCTGGTGGCTGGAAGCCGGCAAGCCGACGGTCGGCGAGGTGTCACCGGCGGTGGACCCGCTCGCACTGCCGCCGCTCGAGGGCGACGGCAGCGATCTCGGCGCGCGACTGCGCGAAGCGGCCGCGCCACCGGCCGTCGAGCTCGATCCGGTCGCGGCGGCTCTCTGGGCCGCCGAGCTCGGGCGCAGCGGCCTGCCGTTCGTCGTCCGCTGCCTGGCGACGTGGTGGCGCGTGCGCGACGACGGCGCGGCGGGTCACGACGCGGCGGCGGCCGCCGTCGCGCACGCGGTGGCCAAGGCGTGCGGCATGCGCCGCACCAAGGACGCGGCCGCAACGATCTATGGCATCGACGTCGCTGCCCTGGACCGGGCGGCGGACGCGCTCCGCGGCGCGTTGCGGCTCGACCGCGCACGCGGCTGGTAGGCGCCGCGCGCCCGCACGGACTCCTGCGGGACGCGTCGCCGCTGCGGTGCGGCCACGCGCCCCAGCCTGTCAGCGAGAAGAGAGCGTCCGCAGGTGTATGGCATGTCTTGCATGAGGTGTATCCTGTGGGTGTGGTCAAGCGCACGAACATCAACCTCGACATGGATCTCCTCCACGAGGCCGCCCGCGAACTCGGCATCCAGCGGACGACCGACACCGTCCATCACGCGCTGCGCGAGGTGGTCGCCCGCGCGCGTCGCGCGCGGCTCGCCC
Source organism: Solirubrobacteraceae bacterium (assembly GCA_044865965.1). GTDB lineage: Bacteria > Actinomycetota > Thermoleophilia > Solirubrobacterales > Solirubrobacteraceae > Solirubrobacter. Next base: position 251 of record JBIOTP010000348.1, on the reverse strand, counting down.
AACGTGACTTCGAGGACCTCACGCCGGAGGTCCTGGAGGCGATGCGCCGTCCCGCCGGCCGCGCGACTTGACCGAGCTCGCCGACACGAGCGCATGGTCATGGTCGCGCCGGCGCGCGTACCCGGGGCTGCGCCATTCGTTTGACGAGGCACTCGTCGACGGCGAGCTTGCGACATGCGACATGGTCCGTCTCGAGCTTCTCCACAGCGCGCGCAGCGCGACCGAGTTCGCGGAGATTCGCCAAGAGCTCG
>JBIOTP010000347.1:0-3543 GCA_044865965.1 Solirubrobacteraceae bacterium | reverse complement strand
TCGAGCTGACGGAGTCGGCGGAGGACTTCCTGGTCGAGAAGGGCTGGGACCCGGCGATGGGCGCCCGCCCGCTGCGCCGGGCGATCCAGCGCTACATCGAGGACCCGCTGGCGGACTTCGTCCTGCGCGCGGAGCTCGTGGCCGGCGGCACGGTGATGGTCGAGCCGGCGCCGGAGGGCTCCGAGGAGGAGGTCAAGCTCTCGGTCGTCAAGCCGTCGGGCAAGCCGGAGCCGGTCCCCGTCGGCGGCCGCAAGGAGGACGAGTCCTCCGAGGAGGCGGTCGACGACACCGGGGCGCTGGACCAGCCCGCGGTGCCGCCGCCGGACGAGTCGTAGGGCAAGGGGGCGCCCGCGAGCGCGGGCGCCCCTTCGCCGTTCACAGCGCGGCCGCGATCTGGTTCACCCACGTCGCGAAGCGGTTGTCGAAGAAGGCGGTGGAGAGCCGCTTCGCCCACGGGTCGCAGTAGTGGTCCGGAGTCATGTCCTCGCCGTCGCAGGTGCTGTTCACGCCGGCCACGACCCAGCTGCCGTTGAGCGGGACGAACCAGGGGCCGCCGCTCGCTCCGCGGTTCATGTAGCAGCCGGTCCACAGCCGGTAGCCGGTGCCGACGCGCTCGTAGGCGTCGTAGCTCGAGTCGCAGGCGTACTGCGTCCGGCCGTTGCGGCCGTCGGCCATGAACCAGCCCGACGCCGGGTAGCCGACGTCGTACACGCGCCCGGACGCGAACGCGGCCTGGCCGTAGCCGACGCCGTAGTAGCCGACCACGTCGCCGAGCGCGCGGCCGTTGAGCGGAGCCACCTCGATCAGCGCGTAGTCCTGGGACCAGTCTGAGGCGGTCCGATAGCCGGCCGGCGCCCACCAGCGCGTCGCCGTCCACACGCCGTACGGCGCGGTGTAGGCGGTGCCGCTCTGCGCCATCGCCGGCGTGAAGGTGATCTTCGTGTGGTAGCCGACGCCGAGCTTGAACACGCAGTGGGCCGCCGTCAGCACGAGCGTACGGCTCACGACCGTCCCGCTGCAGCCGCTGCCCTTGCCGTCCGCGGTCAGGCTCTGGATCTTGCCGACGGCGGGGATGCCCTTCAGGAAGCCCCACCAGTTCAGCGATGCGCTGTGCGCGCGCGCCGTGCTCTTGTGCACGCGTGGCCGGGTGCAGGTCTTGCGCCCGTGGCGCGTCACGCAGCGGCGCACCAGCCTGCCGTCGCGGTAGGTGCGGCAGACCCGCGTGCCCTTGTGGGGGCGGGTGCAGGTCGTGCGGGTGCGGACGGTCTTGGGCGCGGGCTTCGCCGGCGCGGTCTGGCCCGAGCCCTGCCCGGCGCCCTGCCCGGAGCTCGGCGGCTGGCCGGAGCTTCCCGGCACGGCGGGCACGACGACCTGCTCGGGCGCGCCGGCGGTCGTGGTGCCGATCGTGCCGGAGGCGCCCGTCGGAGGCGCGCCGGCCGTGGCGCCCTGTGAGCTGCCGTGGCCCATCGCCGTGTCGTCGGGGAGCGCGAGCAGCTCGTTCAGCAGCGCGGTGCCGTCCTGCTGCTGGGCCGAGGCCGGCACGGCCGCGGCCGCCGGGACCAGCGCGACCGCGGTGAGCCCGGCGGCGAGGAGCGCCGTGCGGCGGCGGCGGAGCGCGAGGATGAAGGGGGGCAATGTGGACCTCCTGAGGTCGGTCGGGTTGACGCCGCAAGCCTCCGGCCCGGCGGCCGCCGCGCCCAGGGACCCCAGGGTTGGTCGGACCAGCCCTCGGGTGGCTGGCGGCCGGCGGGCCTCCCCGGAAGGCTGGGGTCATGCGCTTGACCCGTGGACGCACTGCTTGGGAGAGTCCCCTTCCATGAGGAGGAGGGGGCTGCGCGCCGTCCTCGCGGCGTGCCTCGTGCTTGCCGGGGCCCCGGCCGCTGCGCGCGCGGAGACGTTCACGGTCACGACCGCCGCCACGAGCCCGCCGGGCGAGTCGTGCGACCTCGGCTCGAGCACCTGCACGCTGCGGGAGGCGATCACCCGGGCCAACGCGACCGTGCAGCCCGACGAGATCCACTTCGACATCGGGAGCGGGCCGCAGACGATCGCCCTGGGCGTCGGCGCGGGCGTGCCGGCGATCAGCTCTCCCATACGGATCGACGGGACGACGCAGCCCGGCTACGACCCCGCCACGCGCGTCCCGATGATCGAGCTGACGGGGCAAGCCGGTGCCTACCTGCTCCTCTTCGCCGCCGACGGGTCCGGCGAGGTTCGCGGACTCGCGCTCGAGGGCCCCGCGTTCGCCGGCGTGGCCGTCGACGCCGGCGCGGGCGAGGTCACGATCGCCGGCAACCACATCGGCATCGACCGGACCGGGGACGCGCTGCCCGCCGACCGCCTGGACAACGGCGTGCTGCTGGGCGGCGACCTCACGACGGTCGGGGGCGCGACCGCCGCCGACCGCAACGTCATCGCCGGCACCGGCGGGCCGATGGTCAACCTGACATTCGGGGCGACCAACAACACGATCCGGGGCAACTACATCGGCCTGGATCGCACTGGAGCGTTCGCCATGGATCCGAGCGACTCGGCGGCCGGCGTCACCGTCGACTGCCTCGCGAACGACACGCACGTGCTCGACAACGCGATCTCGGGGACGGCGGTCGCCGTCCAGGCCTTCGGGGGCTTCTGCACCGTGCCCCTGACGGGGTTGGTGGTGAGCCGCAACCTGCTCGGCCTGAACGCCGCCGGCACGAGCGCCCTCCACAACGCCACCGGCATCTCGCTCACCGGGCGGGTGGCGAACGCGGAGCTGAGCTCCAACCGGATCGCGGCGAGCCGGTTCGGCGCGATCGGGCTCGACGGCAACGGCGGGCCGTTCGTCCAGGACGTCCTCGTGAAGGGGAACCGCCTGGGGCCGGGGCCGGGCGACCCGGTCACGTTCGCGAACGTCGGGAGCGGGATCTCGGTCTTCCGCGCGGCGCGCGTGGCGATCGAGGACAACACGATCACCGGCCAGCGGCCGGTGGGCTTCGAGCCCGGCCGCGGGATCGTGCTCGGCAGCGAGACCAGCGCCATACGGCTGACGCGCAACCTCATCAGCGCCAGCACGGGGCTCGGGATCGACGCCGGCAATGACGGGCCCACCGCCAACGACGCCCCCGACGCCGACGGCGTCCAGAACTTCCCCGTGATCCGCTCGGCCGAGACGGACGGCACCCAGACGCGCGCGCGGGTGACGCTCGCGAGCCAGTCCAACCACACGTACGACGTGGAGCTCTTCGCCTCGCCGGCCTGCGACGACTCCGGCAACGGCGAGGGAGCGACCTACCTCGCCACGCAGCGCGTCACGACGGACGGGAGCGCCGGCGCCGACGTCGCGCTCACGCTGCCGGCCGAGCCCGTCGGCACGGTGCTGACGGCGACGGCGACGGATGTCGCGGACGCGAGCACGTCCGAGTTCTCGACCTGCCGGTCGGTGGACGCGGGCGCCGCCTTCAACGCGAACATCTCGGTGACCACCGCGCGCACCCCCGCCCAGCCGGTGCTCGGCCAGCCGCTGACCTACCGCTTCACGGTCCGCAACGGCGGGCCGGCGGC
>JBIOTP010000346.1:0-4986 GCA_044865965.1 Solirubrobacteraceae bacterium | reverse complement strand
GCGGTGATGGCCGCCTGCTCGGGCGATCCGGGGACGTGGAACGGGGTGAGCGCGATGCCCCGGGGCGCGACCATCGCGGTCTCGAGCTGCCACCGCAGCAGCCGGCGCGTGAGCTCCTCGCCGGAGTGGACCTCCGGCAAATGGCTCAGGAGCACCGTCCGCGGCGGCTGTGCGTGCACGACCGCGTGGTGCTCGACGCCGCGGCGGCGCCGGTGGTCCTCGTGGACCGCGAGATGGCTGTTCCAGTCGGTCGACGGCCGCAGGCTCGAGCCCGCGTGCAGCGTCGCCTTCGCGCCGTCGGCGTCGATGCGCAGAGCGGCGAGCGTGACGTCGGCAAGGCGCGCGACGTCGCGCAGCCGCCGGCCGCTCGCGGTGATCACCATCCAGCCGCCGGCGAGCGAGGGCGCGGGGACGGGGAGCTCGACGTCGCCCACGGCGTCGAGCGGGCACGCGAGCGACGTCGTGAACACGGAGATGTTGCCGGCGGCGCCCTCGCACGCCCCCATCGCGGTCAGCTGCTCGCCGGCCCGGGCGATGTCCTCGATCAGGCGATCGAACGCTACGTGGATCGCCGGAACTTACCGCGCGTGCGCCATGCGGTCGGCGTAGTCCGACTCGCGAAGCGCCCGGACCGGATCCTCGGTGGCGCCGAGCGCCGCGCGCGCGGCGGCGCACTGCTCGCGCACGTCGGTGCGGTAGGCGTCCAGCAGCGCCTCGTGCCGCCGAGCACGTCGCCCGCCTGCTGCGCCGCGCGCGGCGCGCCGCGATCGACCAGCAGCGCCTTCGCGTAGGCCTCCTGCAGGTTGACGACGCCTCGACCTTCGCCTCCACGTTGTGCGACCGATCGATCGTCAGCCGCGGCAGCACGCGGGTGGGTGGGCTTCCTGCCAGATCGGTCGCGTAGAACGCCGGCCCGAAGAACTTGTACTCGACCAGCAGCTCCTGCTCGACGGCGTCTCGATCACGAGCTCCCGGAAGGCGGTCGTCAGGTCGGTCACGGGGCGTCTCCTGTTCAGGCGGTGGTCGGCACGGCGAGGCACGTGGCGTCGAGGAAGCGCCGGAACGTCGCCTCGGCGTGCTCGCGGCTCGCCGACGCTCGTAGGCCGCGGGCTCGGCGGAGGCCGCCGCGACCGCCCGCATGTCCTCCAGCGAGCCGAGCTCGCCGGCCGCGCGCGCCTGCACCAGCAGGTGCTCGGCCTGCGGCACCCGGCCGGCGGCGCGCTCGACCGGCCGAGCACCACCTGGCCGCTGGACGCGCCGAGGTCGATCGCCGCGAGCTCAGTCGAGGTGGAACACCTCCTCCAGGCGCTCGAAGGCGAGCTCCCGCACGAAGAACGGCGCCATCTCCGCCTGCCAGCGCGTGTTGACGTCCGTGGCCTCCATGGCGCGCACCGCCGCGTCGAAGTCCTCGGTCTCGACGTAGCCGATCAGCAACCCGTCGGGGCGCAGGAACAGCGAGTAGTTGCCCCAGCCGGCGTCGCGCAGCGCGTCGAGCATCTCGGGCCAGACCGTGCGGTGGCGTTCCCTGTACTCGTCGAGCCGCTCCGGACGGACGTGCAGTTGGAAGCAGACGCGCTCCATCTCAACCCGATCTCGCGTGCGTGCGACCATAAGAGATCAAAGCCGCTCAGAGGATCCGGGCGCCGAACGCGCTGGCGGCGAGCTCGACGGCGAGCGCCGCGGTGGCGTTCTCGCGATCGAGGATCGGATTGACCTCGACGATCTCGAGCGAGCCGAGCAGCCCGGTCTCGGCCACCATCTCCATCGCCAGGTGCGCCTCGCGGTAGGAGAGCCCGCCGCGCACCGCCGTGCCGACGCCCGGCGCCACCTCGGGGTCGAGCGCGTCGAGGTCGAGCGAGACGTGCACGAACGCCGCGCCCTCCAGGCGCTCGAGCGCGCCGGCCACGACCGGCTCGATGCCGCGGCGGTCGATCTCGCTCATCGTGTGGACCGCAACGCCGGCCTCGCGCAGCAGCCCCCGCTCGCCGTCGTCGAGCTCGCGGGTGCCGACCAGCGCGACGTGATCGCGGTCGACCGCCGGGATCGGCCACGCCGCGCTGTCGAACGCCGGCCGGCCGAGGCCGAGCGAGGCCGCCAGCGGCATCCCGTGGACATTGCCGCTGGGCGTCGTCTCCGGCGTGTTGAAGTCGCCGTGCGCGTCGATCCACAGCACGCCGCCCGGCCCGTGCGCGGACGCGAGCCCGCCGAGCGTCCCGAGCGCGATCGAATGGTCGCCGCCCAGCACGACCGGCACCCGCCCCTCCCCCACGGCGGCCGCCACGAGCTTCGCCACGCCCTCGCACGCGCGCTTGATCGCCGGTAGGAATCGCGCGGCCGGATCGCCGGGCTCGGTCGCCTCCGCCACCGGCGTCTCGACGTTGCCCCAGTCCGCGCACTCCACGCCGAGCGCGGCGAGGCGCTCCTCCAGCCCCGCGTAGCGGATCGCCGACGGGCCCATGTCGACGCCGCGGCGGCCGGCCCCGAGGTCGAGCGGGGCTCCGATGATCGCGGCGCGGCGCGCATCGCTCATGGGCCGATGCTATTCGCGCGTGACGAAGCTCACCCTGCCGTTGGTCTCGAGGACGGCGTAGCGCACGTCGGAAAGCGAGCCGATCGACTGCTGGCGGGCCTCGGCGCGGAGCTCGCCGAGCGTCATCCGCTGGCGCCGGAGGTTGCGCTCGAGGATGCGGCCGTCGGCGATCAGCAGCGTCGGCTCGCCCTCGAGCAGCGGCCGCAGCCACTTGACGCGGAAGCTGATCCACGCGGTGGCGACGACCAGCGTCGCCATCGTCACGATCACCGTGGTGGCGCCGGTGAGCGAGTAGTCGCTTTGCGTGACCCCCTGCTGGACGAGGTCGCCGATCACGACGAGCAGGATCAGGTCGAAGGGCTCCATCGAGCTCAGCTCGCGGCGCCCGACGGCGCGCGTGACCAGCAGGATCAGGACGAAGACGTAGGCGGTGCGCAGGACGAGGTCCATCGGTCAGGGCAGGACCGTGAGGTCGCGGTCGACGCGCGCGATCGGCGTCTCGGAGTCGTCGAGCTCGACCGCGAACGAGCGGCGCCCGACGTTGGTGGGATTGACCTCGAACTGCAGCCAGACGACCAGGCTCGCGCCGGCCTCGACCGCGCCGTAGCTGAGGACGACGCGGCCGTCGCGGCTCGACTCGCTCTCGGCCGCCGGCTCGATGGAGTTGGCCTGCAGGCCCTCGACCCAGCCCTCGTCGAGCACGATCCGCGGGTGCTCGATGGCCTGCCGCGCCCGGATGTCGAGCCGCGCCTGGAAGAACAGGCCTCCGCGCACGGTCGCGGGCGCGGTCAGCCGCATCGCCGCGGCGGCGCCGGTCGCGCTCGACTCGCTCGCACGCTGGCCGAACAGGCCCCACAGCCCGAGCACGGCGATCGCCGCGAACAGGGTCATCACCGCGCGCCGCACGGCCAGCCCGATCGCCTGTCCGCGCTCGTCGTCGCCCAGCTCGGCGAACAGCTCGGTCACGCCTGCGGGATTCCACCGCGCGGACACGGTTCCTGCGCCTCCGGCTCACCGTCAGACGCCTGACGTGCGCGCATGACCTCGGCCGGAATCCGGAGATGAAGCATGTCGTGGAGGAAGGACGGGATCGTCAGGACCCGCCGCGGGGCATTGGAGCGCCCCGCCGGAGCGGTCCGCCGAGCCAGCTGGTCATCCCCGAGCGGCGCGTGGGCCACCGGCTGGTGCTCGCGCCCGCCGGCGAGGTCGACATCGCGACCGTCGACACGCTGCGCGAGGCGCTCGCGCGTGCTGTTGACTCCGGCGCCTCGGACCTCTGGCTCGACCTGACCGATGTGGCGTTCATGGACTCGATGGGACTGACCGCGCTGGTCGAGGCGCGCGCCACGATCGACGGCGCGCCGCGGCACTTCGCGATCATCTGCCCCGACGGGCCGGTGCGGCACGTGCTCGAGGTGGCAGGGCTCGATCGGCTCGCGCCGATCCATCCCGACCGCTCGGCCGCCAACGCCAGCGCGTGACGGCGCTCGACGTCCTCGACGACGGCGAGCGCGCGCTCGTTCACCCGGGCCCGGAGCCCACCGGCTCGGACGCGATGAAGGCGGTCCTGAGCGACGCGCGCTTCAGCGATCCCGACTGGATCTTCGAGCGCAAGCTCGACGGCGTGCGCTGCGTGGCGGTCCGCTCGGGCGCGCGGGTCAAGCTGCTCTCGCGCAACGACCTCTCGATGAACGGGCGCTATCCGGAGATCGCGGAGGCGCTCGAGGCCGCGCCGTGCGAGCGCTTCGCGGTCGACGGCGAGGTCGTCGCCTTCGACGGCGACCAGACGAGCTTCGCGACGCTCGCGCGGCGCGCGCGGGAGTACGTCCCGGTGTTCCTGTACCTGTTCGACATGCTGTGGCTGGACGGGCACGACGTCCGCGCGCTCCCGCTGCGCACCCGCAAGCGGCTGCTGCGCGAGACGCTGCGCTTCGAGGACCCCGTGCGCCTGACCCCGCACCGCAACGAGCACGGCGAGCGGTTCCTCGAGGAGGCGTGCCGCGACGGCTGGGAGGGCCTGATCGCCAAGCGCGCGAGCAGCCCCTACGCGCATGGCCGCTCGCGCGACTGGCTCAAGCTCAAGTGCGCGAAGGGCCAGGAGCTCGTCATCGGCGGCTACACGGAGCCGCGGGGCTCGCGGATCGAGCTCGGCGCGCTGCTGGTCGGCTACCACGCCGGCGGCGAGCTGCGCTATGCCGGCAAGGTCGGCACCGGCTTCGACCGCGTCACGCTGCACGACCTCGGCGCGCGCCTGCGCGCACTGCGCCGCGACGACCCGCCGTTCGCCGACGCGTCCGCGATCCGCGAGCGCGCCGTCACCTGGGTCGAGCCCGAGCTCGTCGCCCAGATCGGCTTCGCCGAGTGGACCCGCGACGGGCGCCTGCGGCACCCGCGCTTCCTCGGGCTGCGCGAGGACAAGCCGGCGCGCGACGTGGTCCGGGAGGGCTGACGCGGCC
>JBIOTP010000345.1:0-10046 GCA_044865965.1 Solirubrobacteraceae bacterium | reverse complement strand
GGGAGGCGAGCTCGTCGTGGACGGCGACCGCCACCGCGACCGCGGCCGTCGCGCGCTCGGGCGTCGCCCAGCCCGCCAGGCCGGCGTCGAGGATCGCCGCGGCGGCGACGAGCAGCGCCAGCGTGGGAACGAGTTGGGCGGCGCCCAGCCACACCGCGCCGGCGCCTGCCACGCGTGTGCCGGCCGCCGCCGCGGCCGCCATCCCCGCGAGCACCAGCCACGCGCCGGCGCCCGGCAGCCACGGGCGCCGCAGCCGGGCCCCCGCCCGCCGCGCCCGGTCGCCGAACGCCAGCCCGCGCCGCGGCGAGTGATAACGCGCGCAGACGATCAGCCGCTCGCGGCCGTCGCCGGCGGCGCGGCCGAGCGCGTCGTGCCCGCTCGTCTCGCGCGCCTCGCCCGCCACCGGGACGATCACGTCGTGGGTGGTCCGCCGTGGGAACAGCAGCCGGACCGGGTTCGTGACGCCGGCCGCCTCCAGCGCGAGGACGAGCGTGCCGGCCGCGGCGCCCGCGAGCCCCGCCACCGGCGCCGCCACCGCGACGAGGCTGCCGGCGGCGGCGAGCGCGGCCCCGATGCCGACCGCCGCGAGCGCCTGGGGCCGCGTGCGGCGAGTCCGGACCTCCGCGGCGTCCCCGCGCGCCCGCAGCCAGGCGGCGATCCGCTCCGCCGCGTAGCGCTCGGCGTCCGAGCACGGCGGCCGCGGCTCCGCCCCGACCGCCCTGGCGACCTGCCGCACGACGCTCACGCGGGCCAGCATGCCAGTAAGGTCCGCCGCCCATGGCCACCGACGATCTCGCGTTCGCGGGGCTCGCCCGTCACGCCGATCTCATCGCCGGCGGGGAGGTCTCCTCCCGTGAGCTCGTCGAGCTCTACCTCGCCCGGATCGCGCGCCTCGATCCGGTCCTGAACGCCTACCGCGTCGTGCTCGCCGAGAAGGCGCTCGCGGAGGCCGACCAGGCCGACGCCCGCCGCCGCGCCGGCGACCGGAGGCCGCTGCTCGGCGTCCCGATCGCGATCAAGGACGACTGCCACGTGGCCGGTGAGCTGACCGCGTTCGGCTGCGACGTCCGGGAGGGCCCCGCCGCCGCCGACGCCGAGGTCGTGCGCCGGCTGCGCGCCGGTGGCGCCGTGATCGTCGGCAAGACCCACGTCCCCGAGCTGATGGCCGCGCCGTTCACGGAGTCGCCGACGTTCGGGATCACCCGCAACCCGTGGGACCTCGGCCGCACATCCGGCGGCTCCAGCGGCGGCTCGGCGACGGCGGTCGCGGCCGGGCTGGCGTCGGCGGGGCTCGGGTCCGACGGCGCGGGGTCGGTCCGCATCCCGGCCGGCTGCTGCGGGCTGTTCGGCCTCAAGCCGCAGCGCCGGCGGATCCCGGACGCTCCCTACGTCGACCCGTTCCGTGGGATGTCGGTCTGGGGGCCGCTCACGCGCACCGTGGCGGATGCGGCGCGCTTCATGGACGCGGTCAAGGACTCCGGGCCGTCGTACACCGAGGCGGTCGGCGCGCCGCCGCGGCGGCTGCGGATCGCGGTGTCGACCGGGCTGCCGCCCGGCCTGGCCGTCTCCACCGACGACGAGCAGCTCGGCGCGGTCGCCTTCGCCGCCGACGCGCTACGCGATCTCGGCCACGCCGTGGCCGACCGCGACTTCGACTGGGGCACCACGATGGGCAGCCGCGTGATCGCGCGCTTCCTGCGCGGCGTGGTCGACAAGGCCGCCGAGGTCGGGCACCCGGAGCGCCTGTCGCGCCGCGCGCGCGGCCTCGTCCGCATCGGCACCCTCGTCCCGTCGGCGGCCGCCGACGCCGCGGGCCGCGCCGCCGCCGCCGACGCCGAGCGACTGAACCGCATCTTCGCGGAGGACGCGGACGTCGTGCTCACGCCGATCTTCACGCGCCGCCCCCCGCGCGTGCGCGAGTACGAGGGCCGCCCGGCGCTGTGGACGCTGGTCGGGATGATCCGCCTCGTCCCCTACCTGGGCCCGTTCAACCACACCGGCCAGCCCACTGCCGCGGTGCCGGCCGGCTTCACGGCCGACGGCTTCCCGCTCGCCGTTCAGCTCGTCGGGCCGCCGGACTCCGAGCCGCTCCTGCTCGCGCTCTCCGCGCAGCTCGAGCGCCTGCGCGACTGGCCCGCGGCCCGCCCGCCCGATCCCACGCCCGCCGCCGCCGGCCGCCCGCGGGTGCCGGCATGACCACCGGCGAGCTGCGCGCGCTCGCCGAGGCGGTGGCGCGCGAGGCCGGTGCGCTGCTGCGCGGGGCGTTCGACGGGCCCGAGCTCCGCGTCGCGGTCAAGAGCACGCCGACCGACGTCGTCTCCGAGGCCGACCACGCGGCCGAGCGGCTGATCCGCGAACGCCTGGCCGCCGCGCGGCCGGACGACGGCGTGCTGGGGGAGGAGGGGGGCGACCGCGCGGGGACCAGCGGTGTGCGCTGGGTCGTCGACCCGCTCGACGGCACAGTCAACTTCCTGTTCGGCATCCCGCAGTGGGCGGTCAGCATCGCCTGCGAGGACGGCGCGGGCACGCTCGTCGGCGTCGTCTACGACCCGCCGCGCGACGAGCTCTTCTCCGCCGAGCGCGACGGCACCGCCACGCTCGACGGCGCGCCGGTCCAGCCGTCCACGCGCGAGGACCTCGCGACCGCCATGCTCGGCACCGGCTTCGGCTACGACCCCGAGGTGCGCCGCGCGCAGGCGGCGGTCGCGGCCCGGATCCTGCCCCAGGTGCGCGACCTGCGGCGGTTCGGCTCCGCCGCGATCGACCTCGCGTGGACCGCCTGCGGGCGCCTCGACGCCTTCTACGAGCACGGCCTGAACGACTGGGACCTGGCCGCCGGCGCGCTGATCTGCTCCCGCGCCGGCCTCGAGGTCCGCTCGCTCGCCCCGATCGGCCCGTCCGGCCCGGGAGTCCTCGTCGCCCCGCCGGCCCTCGCCGCCGCGCTCGCGCCGCAGCTCGCGTGAACGCCGCCGCGCCCGGGTAGGCCGACGCCAATGTTGATAGGAGGCATCATCATCGCCGTCTGCGTCCTCCTCCTGATCCTGGCGTTCCTCTTCCCCCGCCTCTCCCGACGCCCCGAGCACGGCACCGAGCACGCGCTCGAGGCCGGCGCGCGCGGCGCGGGCAAGGCGCCGGGACGTCTCGGCCGCTGGTTCCGCAAGCCGTTCACCCAGTCGGAGAAGGCCGTGGCGAAAAGCACCGGCACCGGGCGCCGCGGGCGCTCGAAGATGCCGTTCTGAAGTGCCCGGGGCGGGATTCGAACCCGCACGCCCGTTAGGGCAGGGCTTTTTGAGAACCCAGAGTCTGCCGATTCCTCCACCCGGGCGGGAGGCTGAAATGGTAGGCCGTCCGCGCCGTCCGCCAGATCAGGCGGGCGCCGGCTCGGCGCCGGGGCGCGGGACCTCGCGCTCGATCTCGACGTTCCAGCGCTGGCGGAAGCCGTGCATGGCGAACAGGATCAGCGCCACCTGGACCGGGACCAGCAGCGAGCACAGCAGCCCGAGCAGGGAGGAGTCCAGCCCCGGGTCGGTGAAGCCCTCGCGGTCGCGGTCGAACCAGGCCGGCGCGGAGACGAGGCTGAAGATCAGCAGGACGATCGCGAGCCCGGCGATCACCGGGAGCACGCCGCGGCTCCAGCGGGCGACGAACAGCGCGAGCGCGAGGTAGGCCAGGACGTAGGCGATCTGGAGCGCCTTCGCGCCCTCGAGCGTCGCCCACCCGCCGACGGTGATGATCGTCACCAGCCCGGCGGAGGCGAGCAGCAGCACGATCACGATCGCGCGTGTGAGCTTCGAGCCCGCCTTTCGGCGGTTCGGATGCTCGAGCACGACCTCGGCGTCGGCCATGGTCGCGCGAAGATAGCGCTCACCGCGAGCGGCGCGCGCCGCTCGCGGTGAGGCTCCTCCGAATCCGAGCCTAGGGGCGCTGCTTGCTGCCCCAGCTCGCGCGGTTCACGGTTCCCTCGGGCGCGGGCGATCCCGCGGCGGGGCTCACATTCCCAGGAGGCGTCGGCTGATGCGGGCGGAGGGACTCGAACCCCCACGCCTTGCGGCACCGGCTCCTAAGGCCGGCGTGTCTACCGGTTCCACCACGCCCGCAGGAGGATCCATCCTACGGCGACCCGCGCCGGCGGCTCAATGACCGCCTAGAATGCGCGTCCGGCCCCGGGGGACTGGTCCAACGGCGAGGACGGCGGTCTCCAAAACCGCAAGTCGAGGTTCGATTCCTCGGTCCCCCGCTCGAAAGCCCCGCTGATGGCGCGGGGCTTTCTCTCGTCATGACATGCAGCCGCCTGGCTGCCTATACTATATGCAGCCAAACGGCTGCATATTCGAGGTGATGACGATGGATCTCCAGCTCACGCGCATCCCGCCGGTCGAGGTCGGCATGCTCATCCGCAGGCCGCCCGCCGACGTGTTCCAAGCGCTCGTCGACCCCGCGATCACGACCCGGTTCTGGTTCACCAAGAGCAGCGGCAAGGTCGAACCCGGCGCGAGCATCCGCTGGGAGTGGGAGATGTACGGCGCATCGGCCGAGGTCTCCGTCCGGGAGGTCGAGGACGACCGCCGCATCCTCTTCGACTGGGGCGACGGCGCGGCGTCCACGACCGTGGAGCTCCGCTTCACCCCGCACGGGGACGGCACCTACGTCGAGGTCACCGAGAGCGGGCTCAGCGGCGACGGAGACGAGATCGTCTCCCGCGTCGCCGGCTCCACGGGCGGCTTCACCATCGCCCTGTGCGCGCTCAAGGCGCTGCTCGAGCACCACGTCGTCCTGACCGTGGTGGCGGATCGCTTTCCGTCTCGAGAAGCGTCTTGAGGTTGGCGAGCAGCTCCGGCCAGCCGCCGGTCTGCTCTGTCCGGCCGGTGACCGCCTCGAGCAGCGGGCTGCCCGGCGCGAAGCCCTCGTGGGTGACGGTGAGCTTGACCGCGTCGCCGCGCGGCTCGAGCTCGAAGCGGACGTGTGAGCGCGGCTCGCGCTGAAGCTCGGCGAGGCGCTCGGCGGACCAGCCGAAGCGCTCCGCGTGGTGGGGCTGGGGCGGGGGCCAGGTGTAGGAGAGGCGCCGCCCGGGCTCCGCCTCGAGGACGACCTGGCCGAGATCGCGGGGCTCCTCGTCGGGGCCCTCCTGCCACAGGAGGGGCGAGCCGGCCTGCCAGTCCGAGTGCAGTCCGGCGCCCCAGTAGCGTCGCGTGAGGGCCGGATCGGTGAGCGCCCGCCACAGCCGCTCGGGCGTCGTCCGGATGTAGGTGGTGTAGGCGAACCCGGTCGGCGCCTCCAGCGCCCGCTTGAGGTCGGCGAGCGCGGTCGCGCGCTCGCGGTCGTAGCGGTGGATCCAGCGCTCGGCGATGTCGTTGATCGGGGCCGCGTTGAGGAAGTGCAGCCGCTCCCGGCCTCGCCGCGTGGTGCTTACGAGGCCGGCCGCCTCCAGCACCGCCAGGTGCTTGGTCACCGACTGGCGCGCCATGCCGAGGCCCTCGCACAGCTCCCGCAGGCTCTGCCCGTTGCGCGTGTTGAGACGGTCGAGCATCAGGCGGCGGGAGGGATCGGCGAGCGCCTTGAAGACCGCGTCCATCGTCACGTCGTGATCATGCAGCCGCACGGCTGCGTGTCAATCTAGGCGGTACGCGCGACCTGGACCCGTCTCGCGCGTTCTTGCGAGCACGCATGCTCCTCCAGGCGGACAGGCTGGTATTCCTGGGCGCGATGGGCGAGCTCATCCCCGGCACCGTGTTCGCCGGCCACCGCATCGAGTCGGTGGCCGGCCGCGGCGGGATGGGAGTCGTCTACCGGGCGACGCAGCTCGCGCTCGACCGGACGGTCGCGCTGAAGGTCATCGCGCCCGGGCTGCTGGAGGACCAGAACATCCGGCACCGGTTCGTCCGCGAGTCCAAGGTCGCCGCGTCGATCGACCACCCGAACGTGATCCCGATCTACTACGCCGGCGAGGAGCAGGGCATCGCCTACATCGCGATGCGCTACGTGTCCGGCGACGACGTCCGCAGCCTCGTGCGCCGCGAGCGCCGCCTCACGCCCGAGCGGGCCGCGCGGATCGTCGGCCAGACCGGCGCGGCGCTGGACGCGGCCCATGCCGCCGGGCTGGTGCACCGCGACATCAAGCCGGCGAACGTGCTGCTCGGCCCCGAGGACCACGTCTACCTGACCGACTTCGGGCTGACCAAGCACACGCTGTCCGTCGGCAGCAGCACCCGCCCGGGCCACTGGGTCGGGACGCTCGACTACGTCTCGCCGGAGCAGATCCGCGGCGACCGCGTCGACGCGCGGTCCGACGTCTACGCGCTCGGCTGCCTGCTGTTCTACGTGCTCACCGGCCGCGTGCCGTTCGAGCGCGAGGGCGACGAGGCCAAGCTGTGGGCGCATCTCTCGGAGCCGCCGCCGAAGGCGAGCGAGCACGTGCCCGGCGTGCCAGCGGCCCTCGACGCCGTGATCGAGCGCGCGCTCGCCAAGCAGCCCGACGACCGCTATCCGTCCGCGGGGGACCTGGCCCGCGCCGCCCGCGCCGCCGCGGCGGGGAGGCGCCCGCCCGCGGACGAGCGCCTCGTCGCCCGCGGCGCCGCGGCGCCCACGGAGGCGGAGACGGTCTCCGCCGCCCGCCCGGAGACCATCACCGCGGTCCGGCCCGAACCCGAGACGGTGGCCCTGCGGCGGTCCGGCCGGCGCCCCGTGCTGCTGGCGGGCGCGCTCGCCGCGATCGTCGCGGCCGGGGCGTTCGCCGTCATCGCGCTCGGCGGCGGGGAGGAGGGCGCGCCCCGCTCCGGCGCGACGCCCACGCCCACGCCCACGGCGGCGCCCGCAGCCGCCCTGCACGTCGCCCGCCAGATCACGGTGGGCACGCGCCCGAACGTCGTCGCGGTCGCGAAGGGCAACGTGTTCGTCGGCTCGTTCCGCGAACCGCGGATGCGGATCATCTCGGAGCGCACCGGCCGCGTGCGCGGCTACGCGCCGAGCATCGGCACCGGCGTCGCCGACGCGGTGGTGACGCCCGCCGTGGTGTGGCTCGCGATCTCGCGCCAGAACCGGCTCGTCGGCCTCGACGCCGCGACGGGGCGCCCCGCCGGCAGCGCGATCGCGCTCTCCGGCCATCCCACGTCCGTCGCCGCCGGCAACGGCGCGCTGTGGGTGGGGCTGATCGCGCCCGCGGCCGATGCCCCGGACCAGCTCGTGCAGATCGATCCCCGGACGCGCGGCGTGGTCCGGACCGTGCCCGTCCCGTTCGGCATCTCCGCGATCGCGACGAGCCCCGGCGCCGTGTGGCTGCTCAACCGCCGCCGCGCCCGGCTGCAGCGCCTGAGCCCCGGCACCGGCCAGATCGTGCGCACGCTGCGGGTGGGCTCGCACCGCGGCGAGGACATGGTCTACCGCGACGGCGCCCTGTGGATGACCAACCCCGAGGACGACGCCGTCTACAAGGTGCTGACCGCGACCGGGGCGGTCATCCCGATCAGCGTCGGCTCGCGGCCGCGCAAGCTCGCCATCGGCGGCGATCGCATCTACGTGACCAGCTACAACTCGAGCGATCTCAGGGAGATCGACGCGCGCAGCTCGCGCGTCGTCGGCAGCCCGCTGCCGCTGCCGGTCAACCCCTTCGCGGTCGCCGCGGGCCGCGACGCCGTGTGGGTCGCCAGCCAGCCCGACGACGTCGTCAGCGAGGTCAGAGGTCGCGGCGGGTGATCACGCCCGTGCGCAGCGCCTGCAGCGCCAGGCTCGCGCGCTTCTGGTTCTGCGGCAGCGCGTCGACCCCGAAGACCTCGAACAGCG
The DNA here is from genome assembly GCA_044865965.1 of Solirubrobacteraceae bacterium. Lineage (GTDB taxonomy): Bacteria > Actinomycetota > Thermoleophilia > Solirubrobacterales > Solirubrobacteraceae > Solirubrobacter. The sequence continues at coordinate 2,270 of JBIOTP010000345.1, read as the reverse complement.
CCCGCAGCGTGCTCTTGACGGCGTCGACGCTGACCACCAGCTCGTCGGCGATCTGCTGGTTGCTGGCCGGCGTGGCGTAGGTGGAGTCCTTGAACGGCCGGCACAGCGCCACCAGCACTCGCCGCTGCGCCGGGGTCAGCAGCTCGCCCACGTGCGGGCCGAGCGCGGTCACGGTCGGCCTCGACATCGAGTCGCCCGCCGGCGCCCGGTAGGCGAGCGAGACCCCGCCGCACGCGACCACGTCGCCGTCGTGCAGGCGCTGCCGGCTCGTCACGCGCCGGCCGTTGACGTACGTCCCGTTGTGCGAGAGGCCGTCGTCGACGATGGTCCAGTCGTCGCCCAGGCGCTCGAGCGCCGCGTGCACGCGCGAGATCTCCGAGTCCCAGTCGAGCACGACGTCGTTGGTGCCGCGCCGCCCGATCGTCAGCCGGTCGCCCGCGGCCACGAGATCCACGATCACCTGGCGGTCATCGCCGTCGCGGTAGATCACGAACGGCGTGCCGCGCCGCTCGGCCGCGATCCGATCCTTCAGATCCTGCGGCGTCGCGACATGGGCGTCCAGCGGAGAGTCGGGCACGACGTGAGCCTAGTGCGCCCGCGCGGGCCCGTGGCTTCACCAAGGTGGGGATCCGAATCCACCTCCGGCCGCGGAGCGAGCGCCGCCGACCGCAGCGCGCGGCTCAGCTGTCGGTGCCTCCCTGACCCTGCCCGAATCCCGGCTCGCCGCCCTCCTCCCGAGGCGGCGCCCGCGACCGTCAGCGCTGGGGCGGCTCGACGAGAACCAGCTTCCCCCGGTTCAGCATCTGCGCGATCGCGCAGGCCTTCTCGATCTGCGCGTACGTGTAGCGAACCGGGTTATGCAGGGTCTCGATGTGGACGCCTGGGATCTGCATGCGAGGGTAATTCCCCGAAAGACAGGTTCCGTATCGCACTCTGACGCGCCGTCAATCCGCACCTTCCGAACCCGGCCACAGCTACCCTGGGCGCGGCACCCCCGCGCGAGTATCATCCGCAGGGTCCGCGGTGCGGGCGAAGTGTTGTGGCTGCACAGAAGCCTTCCAAGCTTCTAGGGCGGGTTCGATTCCCGTCGCCCGCTTGCAGAACGACATAACGGGGAGTGGCGCAGTCTGGTAGCGCACCCGGCTGGGGGCCGGGCGGTCGCAGGTTCAAATCCTGTCTCCCCGACTCGAAAGTCCTGGAAAGCGCAGTGGCGCCCCCGGCGCCCCCTAGGATCTCTTCAATGGCCGCTCCGCGCCCGATCCGACGCAGCACGGGCAGCGGTCGTGCCGAGGAGCAGCTGCGGCTGATGACCAAGGTGGCGCGGCTTTATCACGAGCACGGTGTCCGCCAGCCGGAGATCGCGCGGCGGCTGCACGTATCCCAGGCGCGCGTGTCGCGGCTGCTCAAGCAGGCGGAGCTCGAGGGGATCGTCCGCACGACGGTGGTCGTGCCCGAGGGGGTCCAGACGGCGCTCGAGGAGCAGCTCGAAGCGCGTTACGGGCTGCGCGAGGCGGTCGTGGTGGAGGTGCTGGATGAGACGGAGGCGGGGATCATCCGCGATCTCGGGACGGCGACGGCGCGCTATCTCGAGGCCTCTTTGACAGGTGGCGATGTCGTCGGGATCTCGTCGTGGAGCGCCACGCTGCTGGCGGCCGTGGATGCGATGCGGCCGCTGCCCAAGGCGGGCGCCGAGCGGGCGGTGCAGTTGTTCGGTGGCGTCGGGAATCCCGCCGCGGAGGCACACGCCGCGCGGTTGACGCAGCGCTTCGCCGACCTTACGGGCGCGCAGCCCACGTTTCTGCTCGCCCCCGGCATCGCCACTTCGGTCGACGCGCGTGAGGCGCTGCTCCGCGACCGCTTCGTCGGCGAGGCGCTCGACGGGCTCACCGAAGTCACGCTCGCGCTCGTCGGGATCGGCGCGCTCGAGCCGTCGAGCCTGCTGCAGAGCAGCGGGAACATCTTTTCCGAGCGGGAGCTCGCCGCGCTCGGGAAGCAGGGGGCGGTGGGCGACATCTGCCTGCGCTTCTTCGACGCGGAGGGCCGGCACGTGTCCTCTGACGTCGACCGGCGCGTGATCGGCGTGACGCTCGACCAATTGCGCGAGGCCGACCGTTGCGTCGGCATCGCCGGCGGCGAGCGCAAGTACGCCGCGATCCTCGGCGCGCTCAAGGGCCGCTGGATCAACGTGTTGATCACGGATCGCGGCACCGCCGAGCGGGTGCTCGGCGAGCCGGCCTAACCTCACCTCTCGTCACTGTTCTGACCTCGCG
>JBIOTP010000344.1:0-7779 GCA_044865965.1 Solirubrobacteraceae bacterium | reverse complement strand
CCGGTGGTGAGCCCGCTAGGGCGAGACAGTGGCGTCGTCGCCGTCAGCCGCGTCGAGCGCAGCGGCGCGAACGCGTCGTTGGTCGCCTCGCCCGCCCACACGAGGTCCCACAGCGCGTTCTGGAGCTCCTCGGTGCTGGGCCCGTCGATGTCCGCAAGCAGGTCGGTGAAGAAGCAGGCGCCGGCGCGCAGGCGCTCGCGCAGCCGCTCGTGGAGCGCATCCGACGGCGGCTCGCCGGTGCGCGGCGGCGGGCCGAGCAGCGCGGCGTCATCGCGGAAGTACAGCGCCACGCGGCCGGAACGGCGGCCCAGCGCGCCGGCGCCGACCCACACGATCTCGCCGCCCGCGCACAGCTGGTCGAGCCACGCCGGCGAATAGGCGCCGGTGCGGCGCGGCAGCACGTCGCGCTCCCACACCTCAACCGGCAGCGGCAGGCCCTGGAGCGGGACGAGCACCTCGCGCAGGCGGTCGACCCCGGCGCCGCCCGGCTGGTGGCGGTCGACGCCCTGCCAGCTCGGCATGAAGCGCGCGAACGCGCGCTGATCCGCCGGCTCGATCTCGCGTCGCAGGGCGGCCAGCGAGGCGCGCCGCAGGCGGCGCAGCACCTCCGGGTCGCACCATTCGCGCTGGGTCCCGCCCGGTCGCAGCTCACCGCGCACCAGGTCGCCCGCCTGCTCCAAACGCTCGAGCACCGGCGTCAGGTCGATCCCGTAGCGCTCCCGCAGCGCGCCGGCCTCGAACGGCCCGTGTGTGCGCGCGTAGCGGCGCGCGAGCCGCTCCAGCGCGTCCGGCACGTCGGCGATGAACGCGTCCGGCAAGCCGGACGGCGGCACCGCGCCAAGCGCGTCGCGGTACAGGCCGGCATCCTCGGCCGCCACCCAGCGCCGCTCGCCGCCCACCCGCAGCGCGACAGCGCGCCGCTCGCCGGCGAGCTGCTCGAGCCACGCGCGCCGGCCGCCGCGCAGCGTCGCCTCGTCCTCCGTGAGGTCGCCGACGCGGCGAAGCGCGTCGTGCAACGCGTCCACGCTGTCGGCCCGCGTGCGCTCCGACAGCCGCTGCAGGTCGGCCTCGACCTGGTCGAGCGCCCCCGGGTCGATCAGCTCGCGCAGCTCCTCCTGGCCGAGCAGCTCGCGCAGCAGCTCGCGATCCAGCGCCAGCGCGGCGGCGCGCCGCTCCGCGTTCGGCTGGTCGCCCTCGTACATGTAGGTGGCGACGTAGTCGAAGAGCAGCGAGGAGGCGAACGGCGACGCGGTCGCGGTCTCGACCTCCACCAGCGACAGCTCGCGCCGGTGCAGCTTGGTCAGCAGCTCGGTCAGCCCCGGCAGGTCGAGCACGTCGCGCAGGCACTCGCGGTAGGTCTCCAGCACGATCGGGAACTGCGCGTAGCGGCGCGCGACCTCCAGCAGCGTCTGCGACTTCAGCCGCTGCTGCCACAGCGGCGTGCGCCGGCCCGGGTAGGCGCGCGGGATCAGCAGCGCGCGGCCCGCGTTCTCGCGGAAGCGCGCGCCGAACAGCGCCGAGCCGCCCAGCTCGCCGACGACCAGGTCCTCGAGCTCGTCGGGGTCGATCAGCACCAGGTCCGGGCCGGGCGGCTCGTCGGCGTCTGGCAGGTGGACGATGATCCCGTCGTCGGACCAGATCGCGTCCGATTCCAGCCCGTACTCCTCGCGGATCCGGGCCGACAGCGCGAGCCCCCAGGCGGCGTGGACGCGCCCGCCGAACGGCGACAGCACGCACAGCCGCCAGTCGCCGATCTCGTCCCGGAAGCGCTCGATGACCACCGTGCGGTCGCTCGGGACGACCCGCGTCGCCTCCTCCTGCTCGCGCAGGAAGTCGACCAGGTTGCGCGCCGCGCGCGGATCGAGGTCGTAGTCGCGCTCCAGCCGGGCCGGCTCCTCGCCCACCGCCCAGCGCGCGAACGCGCCGATCGCCTCGCCGAGCTCGCGCGGGCGGCCGAGCCCGTCGCCCTTCCAGAACGGGACCGCGCCCGGGACGCCCGGCGCGGGCGAGACGATCACGCGGTCGCGCGTGATCTCCTCGATCCGCCAGCTCGTGGCGCCGAGCAGGAAGACCTGGCCGGGGCGCGCCTCGTAGACCATCTCCTCGTCGAGCTCGCCGACGCGCCGGCCGTCCGGCAGGTTGACCGAGTAGAGGCCGCGGTCGGGGATCGTGCCGGCGTTGGTGACCGCCAGCGCGCGGGCGCCCTTGCGCGCGCGGATCGTCCCGTTCACGCGGTCCCACACGATCCGCGGGCGCAGCTCGCCGAACTCCTCCGACGGATAGCGCCCGTCCAGCATGTCGAGCACGTTCTCGAGCTGCGTCCGCGACAGCTCGGCGTAAGTGTGCGTGCGCTGCACGAGCGCGAGCAGCGCGTCGACGGCAAGGCCCTCCTCGGCGCCGGCGGCCATGGCCACGATCTGCTGCGCCAGCACGTCGAGCGGGTTGCGCGGGACGACGGTGGTCTCGATCTTCCCCTCACGCATGCGCTGCGCGACCACCGCGCACTCGAGCAGGTCGGCCCGGAACTTCGGGAAGATGCGCCCCTTCGAGACGTCGCCGACGTTGTGCCCGGCGCGGCCGATGCGCTGCAGGCCGGCGGTGACCGACTTCGGCGACTCCACCTGGAGCACGAGGTCGACGGCGCCCATGTCGATCCCGAGCTCCAGCGACGACGTGGCGACCAGGCACGGCAGCTCGCCGGCCTTCAGCTGCTCCTCGACGACGAGGCGCTCCTCGCGGGCGAGCGACCCGTGGTGGGCCCGCGCGATCGGCTGCTCCGCGAGCTCGTTCAGCCGCAGCGCGAGCCGCTCCGCCGCACGCCGGTTGTTCACGAAGACCAACGTCGAGCGGTGCCGGCGCACCAGCTCGAGCAGCTCGGGGTAGATCGCCGGCCAGATCGACTTCCGCGTCGCCTCCTGGCCCGCGAAGGGATCGAGCTCGAGGTCCATCTGCTCGGGCTCGACCATCGACTCGACCGGCACGTGGATCTTCAAGTCCAGCGGCTTGCGCACCCCGGTGTCCACCACCGTGCAGCGGCGCGACGGCCCGACCAGGAACCGCCCGACCTCCTCCAGGGGGTTCTGGGTCGCCGACAGGCCGATGCGCTGGACGTCGCGGCCGGCCTGCTCGACCAGGCGCTCGAGGCTCAGCGCGAGGTGCGCGCCGCGCTTGGTCTGGGCGACGGCGTGGATCTCGTCCACGATCACGGTCTCGGCGCCCTCAAAAATTGTGTGGGCGCCGCTCGTCAGCATCAGGTAGAGCGACTCCGGCGTGGTGATCAGCACGTCGGGCGGGTGGCGGACCATGTCGCGCCGGTCGCGCTGCGGCGTGTCGCCGGTGCGGATCGCGACCTTCAGCTCCGCCCCGATCCCGCGCAGCGGCGCGCGCAGGTTCTTCTCGACGTCGTAGGAGAGCGCCTTCAGCGGCGAGACGTAGACGAGCCGCGTCTTCTCGTGGCTGGGCTGGGCGAGGAGCCGGTCGAGCGCCCACAGGAACGCCGCCAGCGTCTTGCCGGAGCCGGTGGGGGCCGAGATCAGGACGTGCTCGCCGGTGGCGATCGCCGGCCAGGCCTGCTCCTGGGCCGGCGTCGGGGCCGCGAAGGCGCGCCCGAACCAGTCGCGGACCTGGGGCGTGAAGGAGGCGAGCGCTTCGGTCATGGACCCACGTACGTTACGCGTCCAGTCGGACGGAACCGACCACCGTGCGCCGGCGCGCGACCGCGAGCACGGCACCGCAGGCGGCGAAGCCGGCCGCGACCACGAACGCGGTGCGCCAACCCGGCCCCTCGACCAGCGTGCCGGCCAGCGCGGCGCCGGCGGCGATGCCGCCCACGAACGCGGTGACCGGCCACGTGTAGGCCTCCGTGCGCATGCCCGGTGGCGCCACGCCGCCGACGAGCTCGTTGCGCGTCGCCAGCAGCGGCGCGATGCAGCAGCCCGCGGGGATCACCAGCAGAGCCATCACGCCGACCGACGGCGCAGCGGCCAGCGGCAGCAGCGTCAGCGGCAGCAGCGCGGCGACGATGAGGTGCGTGCGGTGCAGGCCGGCCCGCCGCGGCAGCGTGCCGTAGAGCAGCCCGCCGAGCCCGCTGCCGAGCGACCAGATGGCGAGCAGCACGCCGGCCGCGGCGGCCGCGCCCTCGGCGCGGCTGAAGGCGGGGATCCCGACCTCCAGGATCCCGATCCCGACGCCCGCCGGCAGCGACGTGAGCACGAGCGTGCGCACCCCCGGCGAGGCGAGCGCGCCGATCAGGCTCCGGCGCGCCTCCGGCGCGGGCTCGATGGCGCGCGTCGGCGGCAGCGCGGCGAACGCCGACGTGCCGGTGACGACCGCGACCGCGGAGACGACCAGCGCGGCGGCGGGCGAGGCGACGGCGGCGATGGCCGCGGTCAGCAGCGGCCCGGAGATGAAGATCAGCTCGATCATCGTCGAGTCGAGCGCGTAGGCCGCCTGGTGCAGGCGCGGCTCGAGCAGGTCGCCCCACAGCGAGCGAAGCACCGACGAGGTCGGTGGGATGGCAAAGCCGGCGATGAGTCCGCACGCGACGAGAACCGCGTCCGGCGCCGAGAGCTCGGCGAAGCCGACGATCGCCCCCAGCGCTGCGGCGTGAACGAAGGCGAGCGGGACGAGCACGCGCCGGACGCCGAGGCGATCGACCAGCCGGCCCTGGGTGGGCGCGCCCACGCCCGCGCCCGCCGCCAGCGCGCCCGCCACCGCGCCCGCGACCGCGAACGAGCCCGTCCGCTCGCGCAGGTAGAGCACGATCGCGAGCCCGTTGATGCCGATCGGGAGCCGCGCGACCAGCGTCGCGGCGACGAGCGCGCCGACGTGCGGCGTGCGCAGGATCTCGAGGTAGCGCCTCACTCGCGGCCGGCGAGCGAGTTCGCGTGCGCCAGGACCGCGTCCATCATCTCCGGCGTCAGCTTCCTCGTGAACGTGTTCTGTTGGCTGGGGTGAAAGCAGCCCAGCAGCGTCCACGGCGCGCCCGCCAGCTCGGCGCCGTGGCCGAAGCGCGGCCGCGGCCGCGGCACCGGGTCGCCGCCGAGGGCCGCCCGCAGCCGGAGCGCGCTCTCCCATGCGTAGGCGCCGAGGCAGACGACGACGCGCAGCTCCGGCAGCAGCGCCGCCTCGCGCTCCAGCCACTCGGCGCAGTTCGCGCGCTCGGAGGGCAGCGGCTTGTTGGCGGGCGGCGCGCAGCGGACGGCGGCGACGATGTAGCAGCCGAGCAGCTCCAGCCCGTCGTCGCGCGACCGCGCGACCGGCTGGTTGGCGAGGCCGGCTCGATGCAGGGCGGCGAACAGGAAGTCGCCCGAGCGGTCGCCGGTGAACACGCGGCCGGTGCGGTTCCCGCCGTGCGCGGCGGGCGCCAGCCCGAGCACGAGCACGCGCGCCGCCGGGTCGCCGAACCCCGGCACCGGCCGGCCCCAGTACTCCTCGTCGCGGAACGCCGCCCGCTTCTCGCGCGCGACCCGCTCGCGCCACTCGACGAGGCGGGGGCAGCGGCGGCACTCCACCACTGCCTGGGTGAGCGCCTCCAGCGCGGACATGGGGGCAAGAAGATGCCACACCGGGTTCATGGACACCGTGTCAGCAGGTCCGTAGTGTCCGTGCATGAAGCGAGCGCTCCTCGTCGCGATCGTCGCTGCCCTGGCGCTCGCGCCCGCCGCGCAGGCCCGCAAGGTCCTCAATCCCACCGATCACCTCGACGTCACGGCGACCGCGCTGTCCTTGAAGGTGGGCAACGGCCCGCTGGCGGTCGACCAGACGGGCCTGTCGGCCACCCTGCTCGACGCGGCCGCGGTCGGCCCGTCGGGGCAGGTCGGGGTGCCGGCGGATCGCGCCGGGCTCCCGGACCTGGCGCTGCCCGACCTCACCGGAACCGCGGGCGGGGCCCCCTACAGCGTCACGAACATCGTGCTCCACACCGCGTTCGACGATCCCGTGACCGGCTCCATCGACCCCTTCACGGGCGCGGCCGCCCTGCGCGGCCGGCTGCACCTGCGGCTGAGCTTCACGGCGCGGTCGGGGTCCCTGACGTGGACGCCCACCGCCGGCCAGTGCACGTTCGGCGACCCCGGGGACGACCCGTCGCATCCGATCGTCCTCGACCTGACGACCGGCACGAGCAACGGCGTGACCGGCACCCCGTACGCGGAGGCCGACGGCAGCCTGCTGCTCGTCGACCACACGGTCGCGGTGCCCAAGGTGGCCAACTGCCCGGCCCCCGTCCTCGGGAACCTGCTCACCGACGCGGTGATGGCGCAGCTGGGCCTGCCGGCGGGCCCCGGCCAGACCACGCTGCGGATCGCGGCGCGGGTGAACCCCGTCCTGCGGCGCGGCGTGATCGCGGCGCTGGCGCCGGCGCCGGCCGCCGGGACGGCGCCGCTGTCCGTCCGGCTCGACGCGTCGCCCTCGCAGGTGCCGGGCGGCGTGCGCTCCTTCGCGTTCGACCTCGACGGCGACCGCACCTACGAGACCGTCACGGGCACGACGCCGTCGGCGGCCGCGACGTTCACCCAGCCCGGCGTCCACACCGTCGGCGGTCGCGTCGTCGACGCGGACGGCGACGTGGACACCGCGAGCGCGGGCGTGACCGTGGCCGCCGCGACCGCGCCCGTGACCCTGCCGAGCGCGCCCGGCGCGCCCGACGGCGACCGCGACGGGGTCCCCGACGACCGTGACAGCTGCCCGCTGGCCGCGAACGCCGACCAGCGGGACGCGGACGGCGACCGGATCGGCGACGCCTGCGAGCTGCTCCCGCTCGGCAACGTGGCGCCGGTGGCCGGCGCGAACGCCGTCGTCCGGCTGCTCGCCGGCGCCGTGACCGTGCAGCTGCCGGGCCGCGCGGCGGTGCCGCTCGCGGGCGTCGCGTCGGTCCCGGTCGGCGCGGTCGTGGACGCGCGCAACGGCCGCCTGCAGCTGCGGACCGCGTCCGGGCGTCGCACCCAGGCGTTCGTGCTGGCGGCCGGGATCTTCAAGATCCGCCAGGCGCGCGGGGCCGCCGCGACCGACGCCGTCCTCGTCACGCCGCCGCGCGCGAGCCGCGCCTGCGCGTCCTCCCGCCGTCCCGTCAAGGGAGCCGTGCGCACGCTGACGGCCGACGGCAAGGGCGTGCTGCGGACCGTCGGCGCCGCCGCCACGGCGACCGGGCGCGACGCGCGCTGGACCATCTCGGACGGCTGCGACGGGACGCTCGTCACCGTCACGCGCGGGCAGGTCACGGTGCTCGACCGCGCGCGCCGGCGGACGGTGACCGTGCGGGCCGGCCGCTCCTACCGCGCGAAGGCGCGCCTGTTCGGGGCCGAGCAGGCCCGGCGCCGCGGGTGAGCAACTGAAGCTAGTGGCCGGAACCACTACGCTCTCAGCCGACATGCGCCGCACGGCCCTTGCCGCCCTCCTGCTGCTCGCCGTGAGCGGCTGCGGCGCTGCGCGGCAGAGCGCGGAGTCGAAGTTCAAGGGCGAGCAGGCCAAGGTCGCCAAGGTCGTCGACGACCTCGCGACCGCCGGCCGGCGCCGCGACGCGAAGACGATCTGCGACCGCATCCTCTCCTCGGCCCTGCGCAACGAGGTCGCGAACGCCGGCGGGAACTGCAACGACGAGATGAAGCGGGCGATCGACGACGCGGACGACTTCGACCTGCAGGTCCGCAGCGTGAAGGTCACCGCCGACAAGGCGACCGCCGAGGTCCGCCAGGGCAAGGACGGGCCGGTGACCACCTTCGAGTTCGTCCGCGAGGGCGGGAGCTGGCGGGCGAGCGCGCTGGGCGGCTAGCGCCCGAG
>JBIOTP010000343.1:0-14505 GCA_044865965.1 Solirubrobacteraceae bacterium | reverse complement strand
GAGGTACCACCAGGTGGCGTCGAGGAACTGCGCGAGCAGCTTGTCGGGCCGGAAGCGCTCCGGGTTCTGCAGGAAGCCGGTCTCCGTCCAGATCTCGTACAGCCGCGCGGCGTCGCCCTCGTGCCCGGCGCGCTGGCACTCCAGCTCGAGCTCGATCAGCTCCTGCGGCATGACCTTGAACAGCCCGAAGTCCAGGAACGCCATGCGGCCGTCCTCGAGCAGCAGGAAGTTGCCGGGGTGCGGGTCGCCCGAGAACTGGCGGTGGCGGTACATGCAGCCGAAGTAGAAGCGGAAGACGATCTCGCCGACGCGGTCGCGGGTGGCCTGGTCGGCCTCCTTGAGCGCCTCGAAGCCCGCGCCGTGGACGTACTCGCTGACCAGCACGCGCTCGCGCGAGAGGCGGGTGACGACGTCCGGCACGACGATGAACGGGTGGCCGCGGAAGATCCGCGACAGCGCGCGCTGATTGGCGGCCTCGAGCTCGTAGTCGAGCTCGTCGCCGATGCGGGTGCGGATCTCCTCCGCGGTCGCCTTGACGTCGAGCCCCGGCGCGACGCGCTTCATCAGCCGAAGGATGATCCCCAGGTTCTGCATGTCCGCCCGCACCGCCTGGGCGACGCCGGGGTACTGGACCTTCACCGCCACAGCGCGGCCGTCATGCAGGCGGGCGCGGTAGACCTGCCCGATCGAGGCGGCGGCGATCGGCTCCTCCTCGAAGGACTCGAACACGTCCTCCAGCGGCTCCTCGAGCTCGGCCTCGATCACCTTGCACATGTCGGCGAAGCGGACCTTGGGGGCGGCGTCGCGAAGCTCGCCGAGCTTGCGCTGGAACTCCTCGCGGTGCTCCTCGGGCACGAGCCCCACGTCGAGGAAGCTCATGACCTGGCCGAGCTTCATCGCCGCGCCCTTCATCGTGCCGAGCGCGGTGACGATCTGCTCGGCGGCCTCGAGGTGGCGCCGCTGCAGCGCGGCGTCGCGCTTCTCGTCGGAGCGGGCGAGGTTGGTCGCGCGCGTGCCGAGGTGGCGGGCCGCCTGCCCGGCGGCGAGGCTCGACACCTTCGCCGTCCGGGCGATCCGCGACGTGGGGATGCGGTCCTTGGCCATGGCCCGCCAGCCATGGTGGCACGCCGCTATGGCGTCGGCGTGGGGGTTGCCGCGGCGGGCGGCGTCTCGGTCGGAGCGGCGGTTGGAGTCTCCGTGGCGCTCGGCGTCGGAGTCTCCGACGCGGACGGGGTCTCGGTGGCGGTCGGCGTCTCGGTCGGCGTCGCCGTCGGCGTCGCCTCCTCGTCCTTGGTCTTCTTCTCGTCGGTCTTGTCCGCCGGCTTGGCCTTGCCGCCGAACAGCGACGTCCGGTGGCTGGAGCCGCCGCCGACGGAGTGCTTGAACAACGCGAGCTCGGAGGCCGTCACGGCGCCGGCGCCGATCAGCGCCGCCAGCAGCCCGGTGGCCACCGCGATCCGCATCGGGTAGCGGCGCCGCGGCCGCTGCGCCTCGCGCAGGCCGAACGGGTCCTCGGGCGAGATGCCGTCGTGCTCGCCGCGTGGCACGCGCTCGGGACCCGCGCCGCGCGCGCCGACGCCGGTCGGCTGCTGGCTGCGCACCGCGGCGCCGGTGGCGCTGCGGCGGGTCACGCGCGGGGTCGCGGTGGTGATCGCCTTCGCCGGGCGCGACAGCGCCTCTGAGACGAGGGCGACGATGACGGGCGTCACCGCGGTGGCGATCAGCGAGCCCTTCTCCCAGAACGTGGGCACGATCACGGCCGCGGCGACCGCGGCGAGGCTCGAGATCACAAGGGTCTGCAGCGAGAGGCCGCCGCCGGTCTCTTTCTCGCGAGTCACCCTTCGAGGCTAGCGCTCGACCCGCGACCCCGGCACGATGTCGTCGCGCCCGTCCGGCCAGCGCACCCACGCCTTGTGGCCGCCGTCGTAGTCGGGCCCCCACAGGATCAGCGTGGCCTCCTCGCCGAGCGCGCGGCACGGCTCGGCGCCCTCCGGATCGAGGCGGCGCCAGATCCGCACGAACGGGTTGGACTCGAGCTCGTCGGCGACCGTCGTGGGGACGGTGTGGCCGGGCCGGATCACGGTCTCGCCGGGCAGCGCCAGCAGCACCTCCATGATCGAGCGCTTGATGTCCGCGAAGCCGGTGGAGCCGGGCGCGCGCACGCCGCCGACCGAGCCCTTGAACAGCGTGTCGCCGGTGAACACCTGACCCTCCACGAGCAGCGACAGCATCCCCGCGGTGTGGCCCGGCGTGTGCAGGGCCTTGACGCGCAGGCCGCCGACCTCGACCTCCTCGTCCGGCTGCAGGTCGCCGGTCGTCCCCGGCACCCGCTCCTCGGGGTGGGCGAGCACGCGCGCGCCGGGCCAGCGCTCGAGCGCCTTGCCCAGCTCGGCCACGTGATCGCCGTGGTGGTGGGTGAGCAGGATGTGCGTGACGTCCAGGCCGTGCTCGAACAGCGGCTCCAGCGGGCCGCCGGCGTCGACGAGGAAGGCCTCGCTGCCCGGGTCGGCCGCGACGAGGTACGTGTTGGACAGCCAGGAGTCGTTCATGGAGCGCTCGACGATCATGGGCCGGACGGTACTCTCGCTCGCGCCATGGAGTTGATTCACACCTGCTACCGGATCGGCGACATCGACCGGTCCGTCGCCTTCTATGAGACGCTCGGCTTCGAGGAGCGCCGCCGGATGCCGATCCGCGACGAGGCGATCAACGTCTTCATGGGCCTGCCCGGCGACGGCGACCGCCTGGAGCTGACCTACAACCACGGCGTCGACTCCTACGAGCTCGGCACCGGCTACAACCACATCGCGCTCACCGTCGACGATCTCGACGCTACGCTCGAGGGCCTCGCCGGCAAGGGCATCGAGCCCGAGAAGCCGCCATACCGGGTCCGCGAGGGCGGCTCGCGCATCTGCTTCGTCCGCGATCCGGACGGCTATCGCATCGAGCTGATCGAGAAGAGTTAGTGGAGCGCCGGCTCGCCGTCATCGACGTCGGGTCCAACTCGTTCCGGCTGGTGGTCTTCACCTACACCGGCGACTGGTGGAAGCGCACGGACGAGATCCACGAGGCCGTGCGCGTGGGCGAGGGGCTCGAGGCGACCGGCGCGCTGCAGCCCGAGCCGATGGAGCGGGCGCTGGAGACGCTCGAGCTCTACGCCCATTTCTGCCGCGCCACGGGCATCGAGGCGATCCGGCCGGTCGCGACCTCGGCGGTCCGCGACGCGAGCAACCAGGCCGAGTTCTTGGCGCTGGCGCGCGATCGCTCCGGACTCGCGGTCGAGGTCCTGTCCGGCGCCGCGGAGGCGCGCTACGGCTACCTCGCGGCGGTCAACTCGACGACGCTCGCCGACGGCATCGCGCTCGACATCGGCGGCGGGTCGATGCAGCTCACGCGCGTCGAGGACCGGCGCGCGCTGCACGCCATGTCGTGGCCGCTCGGCGCGGTGCGGATGACCGAGCGCTTCATGCCGGGCGAGCGGACGAAGCGCAAGCAGATCAAGGCGCTGCGGGCCCACGTGCACGAGGAGCTGGAGGCGGCGCCGTGGCTGGCCGGCGGCGGCGAGCTGGCCGCGATCGGCGGCACCGTCCGCAACCTGGCGGCCGCGGCCCAGCTCGCCGCCGGCCTGCCCTCCTACGGCGTGCAGGGCTTCCGCATCACGCGCGCGGCGCTCGGCGAGCTGATCGAGCGCTTCGCGGGGATGACCACCGCCGAGCGCGGCAAGGTGCCCGGCATCAAGACCGAGCGCGGCGACCTGATCCTGGCCGGCGCGCTGGTGATCGACACGGTGATGGAGGCGGGCGGCTTCGACGCGCTGGAGGCGACCGAGGCGGGCCTGCGCGAGGGCGTGTTCTTCGACGCGATGCTCGAGGACGGGATGTACGAGGACGTGCGCGCGGCGTCCGTGCGCAACCTCGCCGCCCAGTACCACACCGACTTCGCGCACGCCGGGCACGTGGCGCGGCTCGCGCTCGAGATGTGGGATGCGCTCGCGACCGCCGGCCTGCACGCGGCCGACCCCGAGGAGCGTGAGCTGCTGTGGGCGACCGCGATGCTGCACGACATCGGCACGGCGGTCGACTACGACGACCACCACAAACACTCGCGCTACCTGATTCTCAACGCCGGCCTGCCCGGCTTCACGCCGCGCGAGGTGGCGCTGATCGGCCAGGCGGCGCGCTACCACCGCAAGGGGAACCCGACGCTGGGCGAGTTCGCGCCGGTCGCGCACGCGGGCGACGCCGAGCTGCTCGACCGCGTGTCCGCGGTCGTCCGGCTCGGCGAGATGCTCGAGCGCTCGCGCGACCAGGCGGTGCGGACGGCGCACGTCAACGTCCTCGACGGCCGCGTCGAGCTGCGCCTGCAGGCCGACGAGGACGTCACGATCGCGCGCTGGGCGGCCGAGCGCCAGGGCGACCTGTTCCAGCGCGCGTTCGGGCGCGAGCTGGCCGTGATCGATTAAGTGGTTCCTCGCGGGCGCTAGGGAACGCGGCGCGAAAGCGCGGTGTACCCAGGACATGTCTCCCCGCCTCGCCCTCACCCTCGCCGCCGCCGCCATGCTGGCCGCGCCGGCCACCGCCAATGCCAAGGAGATCACGCGCGCCGCCGCCTGCGGCGCCGACGGCTGTCGCAATGTCACGGCGCTCGTCGACGAACGCGCGATGGAAGGCGGGCCGCCGAGCTCGGCGCCCGCGCGGCAGGCCCCGTTCTATGAGCTGCGCTACACGGTCCGGGGCGGCGACGAGAGCTTCCGCATCCGCACCACGTTCGTCCCCTCGGCCGGCAGGATCCGCGGCGACGACGGCACGTGGATGAGGCCGCCGGCGGAGACGCTCCCGATCCTGAACAAGCTCGTCGCCGACAGCCGGCCCTACCCGGCGACGTTGCTCGACATCCCGCCCGGGCCGCAGTCCCAGCCCGCTCCGCGCAAGGCCCCGCCGGCCGCCCCGGCCGACCCGACCCCGGTCGGCGCGTGGATCGCGATCGCCGCGGCGGTCGCCGCCGCGCTCGGCGGCATCGTGCTGCTGCTGCGCCGCGGCGGCGGGCTCAGCGGGGGCCCCAGCCGGGCGACGTAGCGCGGCCTCAGACCTCCTGGATCTGCAGCAGGCTCGTCGTGCCCGGCTTGCCGGACGGCAGCCCGGCGGTGATACCGACGCGCTCGCCGCGCTTGACCCAGCCGAGCTCCACGACGCGCGCCGCCGACGCCGCGATCAGCTCCTCGGTCACCTCGAGGCGGCGGATCGACGAGGCCTGCACGCCCCACATCAGGCTGCAGCGACGCACGGTCTCACGCCCGGGCGACAGCGCGTAGATCGGGACGGTCGGGCGGTGCGCCGAGAGCAGCCGCGCCGAGCGGCCCGACAGCGTGGGGCAGACGAGCGCGGCGAGCCCGAGCTCGTGCGCGGCGCGGCAGGCGGTGTAGGCGACCGTGTAGGCCGGGTCGCGGCGGTCGCGCCGCACGCGCCGCTCGTTCCACTCGCGGTAGGGCAGGGTGAGCTCGGTGCGCTGGGCGATCGAGGCCAGCATCGCCACCGACTCCACCGGGTACTGCCCGACGGCGCTCTCCTGGGAGAGCATCACCGCGTCGGTGCCGTCGAGGATCGCGTTGGCGACGTCGGTCACCTCGGCGCGGGTCGGGCGCGAGGAGGCGACCATGGAGTCGAGCATCTGGGTGGCGGTGATGACCGGCCGCGCGAGCGCGCCGGCGAGCGCGATCACCTGCTTCTGGACGATCGGCACCTCCTCGATGCGCAGCTCGATGCCGAGGTCGCCGCGCGCCACCATCACGCAGTCGGCGGCGCGCACGATCTCCTCGGCGCGCTGGACCGCCTGCGGCTTCTCGATCTTGGCGATCAGCGGCAGCCGCGTGTGCGTGCGCAGGAACGTGACGTCCTCGGCCCGGCGCACGAACGACAGCGCGACCAGGTCGACGCCGATCCGCTCGCCGGTGCGCACGTGCTCGAGGTCCTCCTCGGGGACGGCCGGCAGCGCCGCGGTCTCGCCGGGGATGTTGAGGCCCTGGCGCGAGGCGACCGCGCCGCCGACCTCCACGACCGCGTCGATCTCGCCCTCCTCGGGGCGCGTCGCGGTGATCCGCAGCCGCACGGCGCCGTCGGCGAGGTACATCACCTCGTCCGGCTCGACGGTCTCGGCCAGGCCGGCCCACGTGATGTAGAGCCGCGACGCGTCGCCCTCCGCGGTGTGCTCGCCGCACACGAACGTCGTGTGGTCGCCGGGCTTGAACTCGGCCACGCCGTCGCGCACGTAGCCGATGCGCAGCTTCGGCCCCGGCAGGTCCTGCAGGACCGCGACCTGGCGCCCGGCCCGCCCGGCGGCGTCGCGCACGAGCCGCGCCGTCTCGGCGTGCTCCTCCGCGGTGCCGTGGGAGAAGTTCAGCCGCGCGACATCCATCCCCGCCTCGACCATGCGGGCGAGCGTCTCCGGGTCGCGCGAGGCCGGGCCGATCGTGGCCACGATCTTGGTCCGCCGCTGCATCTGCGACGCACGGTACAGCCCCGCGGGCGCGGACTCCTAGCCGCCTCGTCCGGCGGCCGTGAAGCTCGACCACACGGTCGATGCGGGGGCGCCCGGGTCCGGGTCCTCGTGGACCTCGACGCGCTCGATCCACTTGACCCACTGAAAGCCGCGGCGGCCGGGCGCGACAAGCCGGCAGGGGGCGCCGTGGCCGTGGCTGAGCGGCTCGTCGCCCACGTGGGTGGCGAGCAGGAGGTCGCGTGCCCCCGGGAGGCCGAAGCTCCAGCGGTAGCCGGTGCGTGAGATCGCGCGCACGTGGCGGGCGGCGGGCGCGACGCCGGCCTCGTCGAGCAGGCGGCCGAGGCGCACGCCGCGCCAGCGCTGGGTCGAGTAGAAGCCGCCGGTGCAGTCGAGCGTCGCGGTCAGCTCGTCGCCGCGGTCGAGCTCGGCGGCGGTGAGGACGAGCGTCCTGCGCCCGCGCACCGTGACCGCGGCGCCGTCGAGCGGGCGCGGGCGGTCGGCGACCCACGACGTCGTCGGGAACGCGTTGCCGGTGAACGCGCCGGCGTCGTAGGAGCCGGTGAAGCGCCGCCGCGCCCCCGGCAGCCCGAGCGCGCGCTGGACCGGGCGCTGCACCTGCCAGACCGCGAACGCGGCGGCGCCGAGCGCGGCGGCGGTGAGGAGCTGGCGGCGGTCTGAGAGGTCACGCCGGCGCGGCGCGCGGGCGCGCAGGCGGGCGTGGGCGAGCACGACGGCCGCGAGCACCGCGCCGAGCGCGCCGTGCCAGACGAGCACGCTGAAGGAGCTCAGCCGCACGGCGCCGGCGTTCGTCCACAGGTAGCCGCTCGCCAGCAGCGCGGCGACGAGCGGCAGCGCGAGCAGGCCGGCGCGCGGCGGGCGCGCGCGGCGCGCGCCGGGAAGCACGCGGCGCAGCTTGAACACCAGCAGCAGCGCGAGCGCAGTGCCGGCGACCGCGTGCGCGGCGAACACCCAGGCGCCGCCCGGCGAGCCGGCGAACCACGTCGCCAGGCCGGTCGCGACACCCAGCGCCACGAGCAGCGCCAGGCCCCAGTCGGTGCCCCGCGGCGTCACTCCACCGTGAACTTCAGCACACGCCCGCAGCGCGGACGCGTCGCGTCGTCACACGAAGCGACCGTCCACCAGCAGTACCTCACCGTCCACGCTCAGCCGGCCGCCCTCGCGCAGGTCGCAGATCAGGTCCCAGTGGACGGCGGACTCGTTGGTGCCGCCCGTCTCCGGATAGCTCTTGCCGACCGCGAGGTGGACGGTGCCGCCGATCTTCTCGTCGAACAGGATCGCGCCGACCGGGCGGTCGATGCCGAAGTTCGTGCCGATCCCGATCTCTCCCAGGAAGCGGGCGCCCGCGTCCGTGTCGAGCGTCGTCAGCTGGTAGTCCTCGCCGCGCTCCGCCCGCGCGGCGACGACGCGGCCCTCGCGCAGCTCGAGCTCGACGCCCGCCACCGGCACCCCGCGCGGCGACGCCGGGATCGTAAAGCGGATGCGGCCCTCGGCGGAGCGCTCGTGCGGGCCGGTGAACACCTCGCCGCTGGGCATGTTGCGCTTGCCGTCGGAGTTGATCCACGTGCGGCCCGCGACCGACAGCGTCAGGTCGGTCCCGTCGGCCTCGATGCGGATCTCGCGCGCGGGCGCGACGCGCTCGATCAGGCCGGCCTGGAAGTCGCGCAGCTCGCCCCAGGCCGCGACCGGGTCGTCGCGGTCGAGGAACACCGCGCGCCCGACGAAGGCGGCGAACGCGTCCGTGCCCATGCCGGCGAGCTGGGCGCCGGCCGGCGTCGGCCACAGCGTGATCGCCCACCGGTGGCGCAGCAGCGCCGCGCGCACCGGCGCGCCGGCGCGGGCGGCGCGCGCCATCCGCGCCGGGTCGACGCCGGCGAGCGCGTTCGTGTTCTCGGGCGCCTGGATCCGCAGCGAGGCGTCGATCGCCTCGGCCACGGCCAGGTCGGCGGCCGCGTAGCCGTCGAGCTGCGTGTCGCCGGCCGCCGCCCAGAAGCCCTCCTGCTGGCCGGGCAGCTCCACCCGCAGCAGCGGCCACGCCTCGCGCTCGAGCAGCTCGCGCTGGATCGCGAGCAGCAGCGGCGCCGCGAGCGTGGTGGAGCTGACCAGCACCTGCTGCCCGCGCTCGGCCTCGAGGCAGTAGCCGCACAGCAGCCGCGCGAACGCGTCGGGATTCAGGGAGCTCAGCTCCGCGTGCGCCCGACGGCGCAACCGGTCGTTGTCGAACCTGGCGGTTGGTTCACGGCGGGGTCATCTCGGGGAAATGCTCGGCGAGGTGCTCGCGCAGCGCGTCGCGGATCCAGCGGCGCTCGTCGGCGGACGCGAACCGGTAGCGCGCCAGCAGCTCCTTCTGGCGGGTCAGCGGCTGCGCGCCGGCGATGTCCCAGCGCACGGCGAGGCGCTCGAACAGGAACTCGACGGCCCGTTGCCAGGCGTCCTCGCGCGACAGCGGGTTGCCGGCCAGCGAGGCGGCGTACTCCTGGCGGGTGGCGGGCGTCAGCGACCCGCGCAGCACGAGCAGCGAGCCGTGGGCGTCGCGGTACTCGCTCTCCGGCGCCCGGATGCGCTCGCGGCGGCGGCCCTTCTTCGGCATCGGCCGGACGTTAGTACACGCGTTCGAAAGTTCCACGCATTCCGGCGGGCCCGGCCGTCCTGTCTCGCCTTCGGCTCGCCACCGGCTTCGCCTCGGGCGGCACCCGGCAGGCGCACACGTGCCACCAGCATGCGAGCGCCTGCCGTGCACCGGCAGCGACGACCCGGACTCCACCGGGTTATGCGCGGAACCTCCAAACGCGTGTACTAGCGTGCCGGGGCGTGCGCAAGCCGACCCGGCCGCGAGAGGTGGGGCGCAGCGAGCGGGTGCTGCCCGGCGCCTGGCGGCTGCGGCTGCCGCTCGACCTGCCCGGGGTGCCGCACTGCAACGCCTGGGCGCTGGCCGCCGGCGGCGGCATCGTCCTCGTCGACACCGGTATGCACGAGCCCGGCTCGATGGCCAACCTCGAGCGGGCGCTCGCGCAGGCCGGGTGGAGCGTGGGCGACATCCGCCTGATCGTGATCACGCACGCGCACCCCGACCACTGCGGGCAGGCGCCGCCGCTCGCCGAGCGCGCGGGCTGCGAGGTGTGGATCCATCCCGCCTTCCGGCTCCACGCCCGTTCTGAGGATCCGGAGGAGATGCTGGCGCGCCGCGTGGAGGTGGCGCGCCACAGCGGCGTGCCGGAGGCGCCGCTGCGCCGCTGGGCCCAGCGCCGGCGCGAGACCGGCACCGGCCAGGCGGGCATGCTGCGCTCGGACCGCGACCTGCTGCCCGGCGTGGAGGTGGACAGCGACCTCGGCGCCTGGCAGGTCTACGAGACGCCCGGGCACGCCCCGTCGCACGTCTGCCTGCACCAGCCCGAGCGCCGGCTGCTGATCTCCGGCGACCACCTGCTGGGGCGCGTGTCGCTGTACTTCGACGTCGGCTTCACGCCCGATCCGGTCGGCGAGTTCCTGCGCTCGCTCGTCGTCGTCGACGGGCTCGACGCGCGGCTCGCGCTGGCCGGCCACGCGCGCCCGTTCACCGACGTGCACGGCCACGTGGAGGGCAACCGCGCGCTGGTGGCACGGCGGCTGGAGGCCGTGCACGCCGCGCTGGGCGGCGGCGCGCGCACCGCCTACGAGGTCGCCCGCGCGGTGTACGGGGCCGAGTTCACCGACGAGCGCGGCTCATGGCTGATGAGCAAGACGCTGGCCTGGCTGACCCACCTCTCCGCCCGCGGGGAGGTCGAGCTCATGCCCCCGCCGACCGGCCAGGATCCCGCCGGACGCTGGGCGCTGGCCTCCTAGACTGCGCGGATGCGCATCGACGAGCGGATCGCGACGTGTGACGAGCCCGCGTTCTCCTTCGAGTTCTTCCCGCCCAAGAGCGAGGAGGGCGAGGCCAACCTCGCCGCCGCGCTCGGGGAGCTCGCCCGCCTGCAGCCGACGTTCGTCTCGGTGACCTACGGCGCCGGCGGCTCGCCCGCCCAGAAGCAGAAGACGATCGATATCGTCACCCGCATCAAGGCCGACCACGGGTTGGAGGCGATGGCGCACTTCACCTGCGTGGGCGCCGACGTCCAGCAGCTGCGCGAGACGCTCGACCGGATGCGCGACGCCGGCATCCAGAACGTGCTGGCGCTGCGCGGCGACCCGCCCGCGGGCGTGGCCGCGAGCGACTGGACGGCCACCGAAGGGGGCCTGCGCTACTCGCGCGAGCTGATCGACCTGATCCGCTCCGGCTATGACTTCACGGTCGGCGCGGCCTGCTTCCCGGAGGTCCACCTCGCGGCCGAGTCGGCGGAGTCGGACCTGCGCTACACGCGCGAGAAGGTCGAGGCCGGCGCGCGCTTCCTGATCACGCAGCTGTTCTTCGACAACGCCCACTACTACGACTTCGTGGCGCGCGCGCGCGACGTCGGGATCGACGTCCCGATCATCCCCGGGATCATGCCGATCACCAACGTCGCCCAGATCAAGCGCTTCACGAGCATGTGCGGCGCCTCGATCCCGGACGGCCTCCTGCGCGAGCTCGAGCTGCGCAGCGACGACCCCGACGCGGTGGCCGACTTCGGCGTCGCCTACGCCACGCTGCAGTGCGCCGACCTGCTGGCCAACGGCGCGCCCGGGATCCACTTCTACACGCTCAACCGCTCCCCGTCGACGCGCGCCATCCTCAGCGCCCTGCGCTGCCTGGCGCCCTGGCGGCGCGCGGTCGCAGCCTAGGCGCGCGCGACTCGGCCGCCGCCGATGGACGGCGCGGCCGCCGCGAGGCGACGCTCGCGCCAACACGCGGCCGCCTCTTCCAGGCGATCGTCGCCCCAGAACAGCTCGTCGCCGATCGCCAGCGTCGGGACACCGAAGACGCCGCGGGCGTAGGCGGCCTCAGTGGCCTCGCGCAGCGCCCCCTTGATCGCCGGGTCGCGGGCGGCGCGTGCGGCCTCCTCACGGTCGAGCCCGGCGTCGGCCGCCGCCGCGGCCGCCTCCCCGGGCTGCGTCAGGTCGCGGCCGGCGAGGAATGCGCGGCGGCCGCCGGCGTACGCGTAGTCGGCGCCGGCGCCCAGGCCGTGGGCCCACGTCGCGATCCGCATCGCGGTCAGGTAGTCGCCCGGCCACGGGCGCGGCCAGCGGATCGCGGGCAGCCCGTAGGCCGCCGCGCGGGACTCGATCTCGAGCATCCCCGCGGCGCGCCGCGCCGGGTCGCCGACCGACCAGGAGGAGCGGCCCGCCAGCCGGAACAGCCCGCCGAGCAGGACGGGCCGGAACTCGGGCGCCTCGCCGAGCACGTCCTCCACCCGCTCCACCGCGAGGAACGAGTACGGCGAGCCTACGTCGAAGTACAGCGCGGGCCGCACGTAGGAATCATTACCGATCCTTCGGCGGCGAGTGGCCGCGGCCGCTAGCGAGCCCGGCGCCCGCCGGGCTTGACCGCGTAGAGCGCGCGGTCGGCGACCTCGAGCAGCTCCATCGTGTCGGAGCCCTCGGTGGTCGTGGCGACGCCGACGGAGACGCCGAGCGGCGTGTCGGGGCTGGACAGCGGCGCGGGCAGGCTGCCCGCCACCTCGTCCATGATCGAGCGGGCGGCGCGGTGCCCGGCCTCCTCGCCCGGCTCGGCGACCCAGACGCCGAACTCGTCGCCGCCGAGCCGGCCGGCGACGCCGTGGCGGGCGAGCACGCGCGCGACCTCGGTCAGCACGAGGTCGCCGGCGCGGTGACCGTGGCCGTCGTTGACCGCCTTGAAGCCGTCCACGTCGCAGATCAGCAGCGAGCCCGCGCGGCCCTCGGCGAGCTGGCGGCGGACGTGCTCGATCCAGAAGCGGCGGTTGGCGAGGCCGGTGAGGTCGTCGGTGTGGGCGACCGACTCCAGGCGGCCGACCGCCTCGGCCAGGTCGCCGGCGACGCCGGCGGGGGCGACGCCGGCCCGCTCGGCCACCTCGTCGAGCAGCTCCGGCCCGGCGTTCAGGCGCCCGAGCGCGGCGTTCAGGACGACCCAGTCGGCGTCGCCGCCCGAAACGAGGTGCGCGATCGCGTCCGCGAGCTGGACGCAGGCCGCCTCCGCCGAGGGGGAGGCGGCGCCGGTCGGGCCGCCGTGGTGGGAGGCGATGGCGCGGACGACCTCGTCCGCGGGGTCCGAGAGGCCGACCAGCAGCGCGCCGGCGGCGGCGTGGTCGAGCCCGAGGCGGCCGCGCTCGAGCGCGGCGCGGGCGGCGCCGGTCGGCGCCTCGCGGGCGATCCGCTCGAGCGCGTCCGAGCCGAAGGCGGTGGGCATCAGCAGCTTGCCGACGTCGTGCAGCAGGCCGGCGAGGTGGGCGGTGTCGACGTGGGCTCCGGTGACCTCGGCGGCGGTCGCGGCGTAGGCGGAGACGGCCACCGCGTGCACGTGCAGCTGGCCGCGGGAGATGTGGGCGCCGCCGGGGAAGCGCTCGAGGAAGCGGTAGGTCGCGGCCTCGACGGCGATCCGCGCGAGCGCGCGGCGGCCGGTCAGCGTGATCGCCTGCCGGATCGTGCGCGCGCGGATCGGACGGGCGTTGGCGGCGGAGTTGGCGTACCGCAGCAGGTTGGTGGAGAACGCCTCGTCGGACTCGACGACCGCGACGAGGTCCCCGGTCGTCGCGTGCGGGTCGTCCACGAGGGCGCGGACGCGCGCGACCGTGCCGCCCAGGACGGGGAGCGGGCCGATCCGGCTCAACGCGTCATGGACGCGCGTATCGGGCTTGAGGCGACGCTGCACACCCCCCTCATCGGCGCTTTCACGCCGACCCTGGAAAGTTGGCGCGTAAACGCTCAGACACCGGAAGATGGCTCAATATCGAGCGCGTGCGCGACGCGGGGGCGCCCGTCGACCTCCCAGGCGACGTCGACCTGGTCGTTGCGGCCGTACGTCCCGATCCCCCACGCGCCCATGAACCACCGCCAGAAGCCGAGCCGCTTCTCCTTGACGAGCTCGCGGCCGAACACGAGCTGCCCCGCGGAGACCTGGAAGTCGCGTCCCAGCTCCTGCCGGACGCCGTTGACGTAGACGGTGTACGGCTCGCGCACACCGGGCGGTAAGCGGACCCGTGACTGCTCCATCGGACGAATGATGATCGTCCGCCGGAGCCCCTATGTTGCCAAGTCCCCATGACCGAAGGTTCCACGCATTGGGCCGGACTCCGGCGGGTTATGCGCGCAACCTCCGCCACGGGGACTAGTCCGCTATGAGCGACCTGCGCGCCGACCCGCCGTTCCGCATCCGCCGCTCTGACCGCGCGCGGCGCGTGCGGGTCAGCGTGGACGGCGCCGGCGAGGTCGAGGTGGTGCTCCCGCGGCGGGCGCCGGAGCGCCACGCGGCCGAGGCGGTGCGCAAGCTGCAGCCGTGGATCGAGCGCCGACGGCGCGCCGCGGCGCGGGCAGCGGCGGAGGTGGCGCGCACGCCCGGGACGGTGCCCTACCTCGGCGAGGAGCTGTGGCTCGTGGCGGAGCCGGGGCGCACGCGCGTGCACCGGCGCGGCGCCGTGCTGCTCGTCCCGCCGGGGGATCGTCAGGCGCTCGAGCGCTGGTACCGGCGCCGCGCGCGGGTCGAGATCGGCGCACGGCTGGACGCCGCCACCGCGCGGGCGGGCACCTCCTACTCCGGGCTGACGATCCGCGGGCAGCGCACGCGCTGGGCCTCGTGCTCGTCCTCGGGCGCGATGTCGTTCAACTGGCGGCTGCTGCTGGCGCCGCCGGCGGTGCTCGACTACGTCGTCGAGCACGAGGTCTGCCACCTCGAGGTGATGGACCACTCGCCGCGCTTCTGGCGGCTGCTCGCGCGGCGCGTGCCGGGCTGGCGGGCGCACGCCGCGTGGCTGCGCCGCTACGGCTCGACGCTCGTGCTGTAGAGCGCGCGGCGCAGGGCGTCGTACGGGGTCTCGCCGCGGCCCGGCGCGAGCGCCTCGCGCCGCATCCCGCCCGTCCACGCGACGACCGAGCCGTCGCCGCGCACGTCCACGCCGGCGT
>JBIOTP010000342.1:0-20244 GCA_044865965.1 Solirubrobacteraceae bacterium | reverse complement strand
TCCGCGATCGCGGTCAGGCCCTTGCGGTAGCCCGTGACGATGGCGGTGGAGATGCCCCTGCCGGAGCGCACCTCCTCCTTCACGCGTTCGAAGACCACGATGTTGGCGTCGGCCGCGACGCCCAGCGTGAGGATCAGGCCGGCGATCCCGGGCAGCGTCAGCGTGATCGGGATCAGCTTGATGATCGCGTAGAAGTAGAGCGCGTAGACGCCCAGCGCGATCGTCGCGATCACGCCGAGGACGCGGTAGAAGAGGATCAGGAACAGGGCGACGACGGCGAAGCCGGCGACGCCCGCCACGAGGCCCTGGTCGAGCGCCTGCTTGCCGAGCGTGGCGGAGACCTGCGAGCGCGAGATCAGCGTCAGCTTGAGCGGCAGCGCGCCGATCTTCAGGATCTTCGCGAGGTCCTGCGCGCTCTCGATCGTGAAGCCGCCGGAGATCTGCGCGCCGGTCGAGCCGTCGATGCCGTCGGGGTTCTCGCGCCAGTTGATGTAGGGCGCGGTGATGAGCTCGTTGTCGAGCGCGATGGCGAAGTGCTGCGACGTCGGGATCGGCGGCCCGCCGAGCGCGTTGTCCTGGCCGCGCTGGGCGATCCGCCGCGTGATCGTCTGGAACGCCTTGCGCCCCTTGTCCGTGAAGTCGAAGGTGACGATCGGCTGGTTGGAGACCTGCTGGTCGAAGCTCTGCTCGGGGTTCTTGATGTCGGTGCCCGACAGCGCGGGCCGGTCCTCGATGATCCACCAGCGGTCGGGCGGCGGCGATGTGGCCTTGGCCTTGGAATCGCGCAGCACCAGCACGCCGGCGGGCACCTCGAGCACCTCCGCGCGGCTCTTCTCGTCGGACCGCAGCGGCTCGAGCGCCGCGTCGCGGCTCTCATAGGACTGGCCGCCGTTGAGCGGCCGGTGCGAGACCTTCTCGAACGCGTAGAAGCGCGGATTGGCGGCCGCCTGGGCGCCCTTGGCGCCGACCTTGGTGCACTTCGCCGCCTTCTGGACCGCCTGGTAGAGACCGGTGGTCGGGTTCTTCTGACTGGCGTTCTGGTCCGGGTTCGTCCGGCACTTGTCGTCCAGGATGACGGCTTCCCAGTCGTAGAAGAACAGCTGGGCGGTCGAGCCGACCTGCCGCGCCGCGCGCTCGGCGTCCGTGACGCCCGGCAGGTTGACCTCGATCTGGTCCGCGCCCGCCTGCAGCAGCTCCGACTCGTCGACGCCCAGCGCGTTCGTGCGCTGACGCATGAGGTCGAGCGACCGGTTCATGCTCTCGGCGTCGACCGTCGGCTGCTGCGCCGTCGGCTCCGCCTGGTAGACGAGCTGGACGCCGCCCTGGAGGTCCAGCCCGAGCCTGGTCGGCTTCGTGAGGACGGCGGCGAGCGAGCCGCCGATCAGCACGAGGACGGCCAGCAGGATGATCGTGGAGCGGCGGCGTTCGGACATGCGGGCTGTGCGGGAAGCGTACTTCCCGGGGCCTACTTGGACGGCGTCAACACGAGTAGCAGGCCGCCGTCATCATCGTAGGCGGGGAACAGGTCCGCAACGGCCTTCGCCGGCAGGTCGCCCTCGGCATTCACCGTCACGCGCTTGCCGAGCCGGCGGACGCCCCACTCCAGCGCCACGCGGACGTGGTCCTCCTCGTCCTGGAAGTCGAGCCCCAGCACGTCGTTCGCCGAGCGGCCGATGACCTTCTCGTCCGACAGGCCGGTGAGCTCCCGCGCGCCGCGGCCGCAGCCGATGATCCGCCCCTCCTGATCGCACACGAAGAAGGCCGCGTTCGGCGCCGGGTAGTAGTCGTCCAGCAGCTCGAAGAGGAACGCGAACCCGCACTTGGAGCAGCCCTTCGGCTGGTTGCGGAAGCCCGCCGTGCGCTCGGAGGCGGTGGTCCGGTTGCCGCAGTTCGGGCAGATGAACAGATGCGCCATGGTTTCCGTGAGGAGGGTAGCCCCACGATTAAACGAGCCGTATGTGCGTGCGCTGACGCTCACGCGCGCGCGAGCCAGGCGGCGCAGTCGAGGTGGAGGCGATGAACGACGCCCTCCTCCATCCCCCACGCGAGGGCGTGGGCGATGCCCCAGGCGCGCAGCCGCTCGCGGTCGAGCTCGAGCGCGTCGGCGAGGACGTCGAGCCGCCGCGCGATCCGGCGGACCGGGTGGGCCTCGCGCGCGAGCTCGTCGCGGCGGTCGCGCAGCAGCGAGGCGCAGTCGAACGCCGGCTCGCCGGCGAGCGGCTTGGGGTCGATCGCCAGCCAGCGCTCGCCGGCGCGCAGGACGTTGCCGCCGTGCAGGTCCTGGTGGACGACGACGGGCGGCGCCTGGCCGGCGGCGAGCTCGGGCAGCGTGCGGGCGGCGGCCTCGACGACGGCGCGCTCGCCGGGCCGGCCGAGGGCCTCCCAGCGGCGCGGGATCTCGTCCGCCCAGCGCTCGGCCTCGCCCGCGAGGGTGCGGAACGGCGCCGCCGGTGCGGGCTTCGACCACAGGCGCCGCAGGACGCCCGCCGCCGCGCGGTTGGCGGCGTCCTCGTCGGGCTCGGCCCAGAGCTGCGTGCCCGGCGCGCAGCGCTCGACGAGCAGCGCGCCCCGCTGCGGATCGTGCGCCAGTAGGCGGACCGCGCCGTCGCCGGCCCAGTGCGCGAGGGCGGCGGCCTCGTGCCGGGATTCCGCGTCCGGGAAGTTGATCTTGAGCACGGCGTTCCCGGCGGGGACGACGAGCGAGATGGAAGCGGGCTCGAACGGCGCCCCCAGCGTCAGGTCCCATTGCTCGGCGCACTCGGCCGCGAGCCGCGGGAGCGCGGCGAGCCACTCTGCGCCGCCCGGCACGCCGCGCCACCACTCGAGGCCCGCGGGGACCTTCAGAACAGGCTGCCGGCGTCCGCGGGCGGCTCGAGGCCGAGGTGGCGCCACGCGTGCGGCGTCGCGCAGCGGCCGCGCGGCGTGCGCTGGATGAACCCGCGCTGGAGCAGGTAGGGCTCGTAGACGTCCTCGATCGTGTCCGGCTCCTCCTGGATCGCCACCGCGAGCGTGGAGAGGCCGACCGGGCCGCCGCCGAAGCGCTCGCAGATCGTGGCCAGGATGTCACGGTCCGTGCGGTCGAGCCCCTCGTGGTCGACCTCCAGGAGGTCGAGCGCGGCGCCGGCGGTCGCCGCGTCGACGCTGCCGTCGCCGTGGACCTGGGCGTAGTCGCGCACGCGCTTGAGGAGCCGGTTGGCGACGCGCGGGGTGCCGCGGGCGCGCTCGGCGATCGCGCGCGCGCCTTCGCGGTGGACCGGCACGCCGAGCACGCCGGCCGAGCGCACGACGATCGCCGTCAGCTCGGCGGGGGCGTAGTGGTCGAGCCGGTGCTGGATCCCGAAGCGGTCGCGCAGCGGCGCGGTCAGCAGCCCGGAGCGGGTGGTGGCGCCGATCAGCGTGAACGGCGGCAGGTCGAGCGTGACGACCTTGGCGCCGGCGCCGATGCCGACGGTGATCGGCAGCTGCCCGTCCTCCATCGCCGGATAGAACGTCTCCTCCACCGCGCGCGGCAGGCGGTGGATCTCGTCCACGAAGAACACCGAGCGGGGCTCCAGCGCGGTCAGGAACGCGGCGATGTCGGCCTTGCGCTCCAGCGCCGGGCCGGCGGTCTGCACGAAGGCGACCTCGAGCTCGGCGGCCACGATCTGCGCCAGCGAGGTCTTGCCCAGGCCGGGCGGGCCGGCGAGCAGCACGTGGTCGAGCGCGTCGCCGCGCTCGGCCGCCGCGCGGATCGAGATCCGGAGCTGCGCCTTCAGGGTCTCCTGGCCGACGAACTCGTCCAGCCGCCGCGGGCGCAGGCGCACCTCCGACTCGTCGTCGGCGCGGACGTGCGGGGTCTGGATGCGCTCGATGTCGGCGCCGGGCGTGCGGATCATCGGCGCGCCACCTTCAGGGCGTGGCTGATGAGCGCCTCGGCCGTCTCACCGGGCGCGCCGTCCAGCAGCGCCTCCGCCTCCTGCGCCGAGAAGCCGAGGCCGACGAGCCCCTCGCGCGCCAGCGCGCGCGGGTCGTCGCCGCGGGTGATCACGATCGGCGCCTCGTCCGGCGCCGCGCCGACCTTCTCGCGCAGCTCGACGACGATCCGCTCGGCGGTGCGCTTGCCGATCCCCGGCACCGCCTGCAGCCGCGCGGTGTCGCCCGCCGCCACCGCGGCCAGGAGCTCTCTCGGAGGGCCGCCCGACAGCACCGCGAGCGCCACCTTCGGGCCCACGCCCTGGACGCCGATCAGCAGCAGGAACAGGTCGCGCTCCTCCTCCGTCGCGAAGCCGTGCAGCGCCAACGCGTCCTCCCGCACGATCAGGTGGCTGTGGAGGCTCACGCTCTCCCCCACCCGCGGGACGTGGCGCAGCGTCTCGGCGGACACGGCGAGCCGGTACCCGACGCCCCCGCACGACACCACCACGTGGTCGCCGCGGCGCACCGCGACCTCGCCGGACACGAGCGCGATCACCGCGCCACCGCCGCCAGCTTCGCCGCCATCGGCGCGCCGTTCGCGTGGCAGATCGCCACCGCGAGCGCGTCCGCGGCGTGGTCGGGCCGCGGGAGGTCGGGCAGCGTGAGCAGGGTCTGGACCATCCGCTGCACCTGGTCCTTGGCGGCGCGCCCGGAGCCGCAGACCGCGGCCTTGATCTGCTGCGGCGTGTAGGACCAGCAGCGAATGCCGCGCTGCCCGGCGGCGAGCACCACCACCCCGCGCGCCTGCCCGACCGCGAACGCCGAGCGCGCGTTGACGCCGAAGTAGAGGTCCTCCACCGCCACCGCGTCGGGCTGGTAGCCGTCCATCAGCTCGCCCACGCGCGTGTGGATCGCGGCCAGCCGGGCGCCCGCGTCGAGCCCCGGCGCGGTCTCCACCACGCCCCCGTCCAGCGCGACGAGCCGGCCGCGGTCATGCGCGACGATGCCGTAGCCGGTGTTGGCCACGCCGGGGTCGATGCCGAGGACGATCACGTGCACCCGGGGGATTCTGCGCGCCGCCCCGGACGCCTTCCCGCTCAAGCCGTCGGCAGCGAGGAGCCCGCGAAGGCGAAGAACCAGATCGCGAAGAGGATCAGCGCGAGCCCGACCGACACGATCATCACCTTGTCCAGCACGCCGCCGCGGCGCGTGCTCGTGCGCTCGCCGCGCAGCGAGCGCATCCACGCCGCCTGGCGCGGGCGCTCGTCGGCACGGCCGGTGAGCCGGCTGTGCGCACGGTCGAGATAGCCGAGCAGCTTGGCCACGATCGCCATCCCGATCGGCAGGCCGATCAGCACCACCAGGTACGGCCCGACGCTCGGGCTCGAACCGCCGGCGATCTGGGAGGCGACGTAGATGAGCCCGAGCGGCACGCCGAGCCACATGACGATCGAGCCGACCGCCATGAGGAGGACGAGAAGCAGCGCGAGCGGCGACGACGGGGAGCGGAGCATCGCCTCATCATTTTCCCGGAACGGGAGGATTCCTCGCGTCGCTTTGCGCCGCCGGCCGGCACGCGGCTGCGATCATCGGGGGTCGTGTATCGCGAGCTCCAGCCGCCGCCGGACCTCGCCCCCCACGTGGCATGCCTGTGGACCAGCGCCGCCAAGGGCGGGCGGGTGCTGCCGGACGGCTGCGTCGACGTCGTGTGGTCGGGCTCGCGGCTCGTGGTCGCCGGCCCCGCCACCGGGCCGGTCGAGCCCGCCGTCGCGCCCGGCACCCCGGTGTTCGGCGCCCGCTTCCGGATCGGGGCGGCCGGCGCCGCGCTGGGGCTCCCGGCGGAGGAGCTCACGGACCTGACGGTCCCGCTGATCGACGTCTGGTCCGACCCTGCGATCGACGAGCGCGTCGCCGCGGGCGGGCTGCCCGCGCTGGTGAGCGCCCTCCGCGCGCGGCTGCGGGAGGCCGAGCGGGTCGATCCGCTCGCCCGCGCCGCGGCGCTCGGGCTCGCCTGCCCGGGCGCGCGCGTCGCCGCGCTCGGCCCGCAGCTCGGGATCAGCGAGCGCCAGCTCCGGCGCCGCTTCGCGGACGCGGTCGGCTACGGCCCGAAGACGCTCGCGCGGATCCTGCGCTTCCAGCGCTTCCTCGCGCTCGCGGACCGCGAGCCCGATCTCGCGCGGCTCGCGTTCGCGGCCGGCTACGCCGACCAGGCCCACCTCACGCGGGAATGCGCGCGCCTCGCCGGCCGCACGCCGCGCGCGCTCGTGGCGCTGGGCACGGTCGCCGCCGGCGAGCGCCTCTAGCCCGCTACGCGCTCCAGGATCTCGGCGTCGACGTCGAAGTTCGCGTGCACGGTGTCGACGTCGTCCTGCTCCTCGAGCGCGTCGATGAGCTTCATCAGCTTCGTCGCGCCCGCCTCGTCGAGCGGGACCAGCGTCTTGGGCCGCTGGGAGACCTGCGCCTCCTGCACCTCGACCCCGGCGTCGACCAGCGCCGCGTGCACCGCCGAGAGGTC
Source organism: Solirubrobacteraceae bacterium (assembly GCA_044865965.1). Lineage (GTDB taxonomy): Bacteria > Actinomycetota > Thermoleophilia > Solirubrobacterales > Solirubrobacteraceae > Solirubrobacter. The sequence goes on along the minus strand of JBIOTP010000342.1, from coordinate 13,835 downwards.
CGACGGCTCGCACAGGACCTCGAAGACGTCCTCGTCCATCGCGATGTCCTCGGCGCCCGCGTCGACCGCCGGCATCAGGTCGTCCTCGCCGTAGCGCGCGCCGTCGACGATCACGACGCCCTTCTTGTCGAACAGGTAGGCGACCGAGCCGGGCTCGCCGAGGTTGCCGCCGTGCTTGTTGAAGAGGTGGCGGATCTCCGAGCCGGTGCGGTTGCGGTTGTCGGTCAGCGCCTCTACGAGGATCGCCACGCCGCCCGGGCCGTAGCCCTCGTACATGATCGCCTCGAGCGCGTCGAGGTCGGCGCCCTCGCCGGTGCCCTTGGCGATCGCGCGCTCGATGTTGTCCTTGGGCATCGAGGCGTCCTTGGCCTTCTGCACGGCAAGCGCGAGCGCGGGGTTGCCCTCGACGTCGCCGCCGCCCTCCTTCGCGGCCACGGTGATCGCGCGCGCGAGCTTCGTGAACAGCTTGCCGCGGCGCGCGTCGACGATCGCCTTCTTGTGCTTGATCCCCGCCCACTTGGAGTGTCCGGCCATGGCGTGAAAGTCTAGGACCGCATGAGGCCGGGACAGCGCGCCGCCCGCGCCGCGGCCTACGAGAGCGCCCGGCCGGAGATCCTCGAGCACGTCCCGCCCGGCGCGCGGCGGGTGCTCGACCTCGGCTGCGCCACCGGGGCCGCCGGGGCCGCCCTGAAGGCGCGCGGGCCCGTTGAGGTCGTGGGCGTTGAAAGAGAGCCGATCTACGCGGCCGAGGCCGCGCGGGTGCTCGACCGCGTGCTCGTCGCCGACGCGGAGCGGCTCGACCCCGCGCCGCTCGGCCGCTTCGACGTGCTGATCGCCGCCGACGTGCTCGAGCACCTGGTCGACCCGTGGACCGCGCTGCGCGGCTACGCCGCGCTGCTGCAGCCGGGCGGGACCGCGGTGGTGTCGCTGCCGAACGTCGGCCACTGGAGCACGTACGCGAACCTCGTACGCGGCACCTGGCCGCGCCGCCCGCAGGGGATCTTCGACGCCACCCACCTGCGCTGGTTCACGCTGCGCGACGCGCTCGCGCTGCTGGCGCAGGCCGGGCTCGAGCCCGAGCGCGTGGTCCGGCGCGCCTGGGTGCTCTGGCGCGGCACCCGCCTGGACGCCTACGCCGGTCCGCTGATGCGCGTCCCCGGCCTGCGCACGCTGCTGTGTTACCAGCACGTGATCGCGGCGCGCCGGCGCTGATTCGTATCCTGGCCGCCGCATGCCGGTACGCGATCTCTCGGCGATCTTCAAGGCCTACGACGTCCGCGGCCTGTATGGCGAGGAGATCGACGGCGATGTGGCCGAGGCGATCGGCCGCGGCCTCGCGCGCGCGCTCGCGGACCTCTCGGGCAAGACGACCGCCGACCTCCGCATCGGCCTCGGCCGGGACATGCGCCTGTCGGCGCCGGACCTCGCCGTCCGCTACCGCGCCGGCTTTGTGGCCGAGGGCGCGCATGTGCTCGACGCCGGGATGGTCGGCACCGAGATGCTCTACTGGCTCGTCGGCAGCCGCGACCTCGACGGCGGGCTGATGTGCACCGCCTCGCACAACCCCAAGGCCTACACCGGCGCCAAGATGGTCGAACGCGGGGCCCTCGCGTTGTCCGGCGACCGGGGGCTGGTCGACGTCCGCCGCCACGTCGAACAAGGGCTCGGCGACCCCCCCGGCGGCGGCTCCCACGAGGAGCTCGACATCTACGCGGACTTCCAGCACGAGGCGCTGAAGGCGATCGACCCCGAAGCGATCCGGCCGCTGAAGGTCGTGCTCGACGGCGGCAACGGCATGGCCGGCCCGATGGTGGGCCCGATCCTCGACCGCCTCAGGCTCGAGCTCGTCGAGACCTACTGGGAGCCGGACGGCGAGTTCCCCGACCACGAGCCGAACCCGCTGCTCGAGGAGAACCGCCGCTTCATCGTCGAGAAGGTGCGCGCCGAGCGCGCCGACCTCGGGATCGCGTGGGACGGCGACGCCGACCGCTGCTTCTTCATCGACGGCGACGGCGAGTTCGTGCCCGGCGACTTCCTCACCGCGCTGCTCGCCGAGTCGGTCCTCGAGCACGCGCCGGGCGCCGACATCCTCTACGACGTGCGCGCGTCCCGCGCGGTGCCCGACACCGTCGCGCGCTTCGGCGGCCGCGCGCTGGTCAATCGCGTCGGCCACGCGTTCTTCAAGACCCGCATGCGCGACGAGGGCGGCGAGTTCGGCGGCGAGGTCTCCGGCCACTACTACTTCCGGGCCTTCTACAACGCCGACTCGGGCACGATCCCGGCGCTCCTGATCCTCGAGCTGCTCTCCAAGCAGCGCAAGACGCTGACCGAGCTGCTCGCGCCCTACCGCGAGCGGTACTTCATCTCCGGCGAGATCAACTCGACGGTCGCCGACCAGACGGGCAAGATGGAGGAGCTCAAGGACCGCTACTCCGACGGGGCGATCACCGAGCTCGACGGCGTGTCGGTCGACTACGACGACTGGCACTTCAACGTGCGCCCGTCCAACACCGAGCCGCTCCTGCGCCTGAACCTGGAGAGCCTGGTCTCCCGGGCGGACATGGAGCGCCGGCGCGACGAGGTGCTGGCGATCATCCGGTCGTGAACGACGGGATCGTCCGGCTGCCGATCCCCACCCCGTTCGCGGTGGGCCGCGTCAACTGCTACCTCATCGAGGACGACCCGCTCACCCTCGTCGACACGGGGCCGAACTCCGGCAAGGCGCTCGACGAGCTGGGGCGGGCGCTGCGCGACCGCGGGCACCGCATCCACGACCTCGGGCGCATCGTCATCACGCATCAGCACACCGACCATCTCGGGCTCGTGGGCGTGCTCGCGCGGCGCTCGGGCGCCGAGGTGTGCGCGCTGAACGAGCTCGCGCCGGTGGTGGAGGCGTTCGGCGAGCACGCCGAGAGCAACGACGAGCTCGCCCAGGCGATCATGCTGCGCCACGGCATCCCGCGCGACGTCGTGACCGCGCTGGCGTCGGTGTCGCGCGCGTATCGCGGCTGGGGCGGCAGCGCGCCGGTCGACCGCCGGCTGACCGACGGGGGCGAGCTGGAGTTCGCCGGCCGCACGCTGCAGGTGCTTCACCGCCCCGGGCACTCGCCGTCCGACACCGTGTTCTGGGACGCCGAGCGCCGCGTGCTGCTGGCCGGCGACCACCTGATCAAGCACATCTCCTCCAACCCGCTGATCGCGCGGGCGCTCGGCGGTCGCTCGGGCGAGCCCGGCGACGGCCGCCCGCGCGCGCTGATGATGTACCTGGACTCGCTGCGCGAGACGCGCGCGATGCCCATCGAGGTCGTGCTCCCGGGACACGGCGAGCCGATCACCGATCACGCCGCGCTGATCGACGAGCGTTTCGAGATGCACGAGCGCCGGGCGGCGAAGATCGCGGCGCTGATCGCCGAGCGGCCCCGCACCGCGCACGAGCTGGCGCAGGCGATCTGGGGCAACGTCGCGGTGACCCAGGCCTACCTCACGCTCAGCGAGGTGCTCGGCCACGTCGACCTGCTCGTCGAGCGCGGCGAGGTCGTCGAGGCCGAGCGCGGCGGCGTCGTCGAGCTCAGGCCGGCGCGGTGAACGACGTCGAGGTCATCGTCTCGCTGCTCGTGTCGGTCGCCGTGCTGTCGGCGGCGGCGCGGGCGATCAACGTCCCCTACCCGATCGTGCTCGTGCTCGGCGGCCTGCTGCTGGGCCTGCTGCCCGGGCTGCCGGACGCGACGCTCGACCCGGAGCTGGTCCTGCTCATCTTCCTGCCGCCGCTGCTCTACTCGGGCGCGTTCTTCGCGAACCTGCGCGACCTGCGCGCGAACCTGCGGCCGATCACGACACTGTCGGTCGGGCTCGTGCTGGCGACGGTGGTCGCGGTCGCGGTCGTCGCGCACGCGCTGATCGACGGGATGTCATGGGCGGTGGCGTTCACGCTCGGCGCGATCGTCGGCCCGACCGACCCGGTGGCGGCCACGGAGATCGCGCGGCGGCTCGGGCTGCCGCGGCGGATCGTCTCGGTCCTCGAGGGCGAGAGCCTCGTCAACGACGCGACGGCGCTCGTCGCCTACCGGATCGCGGCCGGGGTGGCCACCGGCGCCGTCGCGTTCTCGCTGCTCGACGCGAGCTGGGACTTCGTCTGGAAGGCGGCGGGCGGGGTGGCTGTCGGGCTGGCCGTCGGCTACGTGATCGCGGAGATCCGGCGCCGCCTCGACGACCCGCTGGTGGAGAACACGATCGGGCTGCTGACCGGCTACGCGGCCTACCTGCCGGCCGAGCGGCTCCACGTCTCCGCGGTGCTCGCCGCGGTGACGGTCGGCTGCTACGTGGGCTGGCAGGCGCCGGTGATCGCCTCGTCCGCGACGCGGCTGCAGGGCTTCGGCATGTGGGAGCTGCTCGTGTTCCTGATGAACGCGTTCCTGTTCGTGCTCGTCGGGCTGCAGCTGCCCGGCATCCTCGACGCGCTCGGCGACGTGCCGGCAACGACGCTGCTCGGCTACGGCGCGGCCGTGAGCGCCACCGTGATCGTCACGCGGATGGTCTGGCAGCACACGATCGTGTATGTGATCCGCGCGCTGGACCGTCGCGCCATCCAGCGCACGCGGCGGTCGGGCTGGCGCCAGCGCACGATCACCGGCTGGGCGGGCATGCGCGGCGCGGTCTCGCTCGCCGCCGCGCTGGCCCTGGAGCGGAGCTTCCCGGACCGCGACCTGATCGTCTTCCTGACGTACGCGGTCATCCTCTCCACGATCGTCCTCCAGGGCCTCACCCTCCCGGCGCTGATCCGCGCGCTGGAGCTGCCCGACGACACCCGCGACGATCACGAGGAGCTCAAGGGCCGCCTGGCCGCCACCAAGGCCGCCCTCGCCCGCATCGACGAGCTCGCCGAGGAGGAATGGACGCGCGACGAGACCGTCGAGCGGATGCGCGGCCAGTACGACTACCGCAAGCGGCGGCTGGCCGCGCGCGCCGGCAAGCTGGAGGACGACGGCTTCGAGGACCGCTCGCTCGCGTATCAGACGATGGTGCGCGAGGTGCTCGAGGCCCAGCGCCGCGAGATCGTCCGCCTGCGCAACGCGGGCACGATCTCCAACGAGGTCATGCACCGCCTCGAGCGCGAGCTCGACCTCGAGGACCAGCGCCTCGAGATCTAGTCGAGCAGGACGACGCTCTCCTGCTCGTTGGGGTCCGTGCGCGCGAGCACCGCGGTGCACGGCTCGCTGTCGCTGGCGTTGCGCGGCAGGTGCGGCATCCCGGCCGGAATGTAGAGGAAGTCGCCGGGGGCGACCTCGAGCTCCTGCTTGAGGTCCGCGCCGTAGGCCATGCGGGCGCGGCCGCTGATCACGTAGATCGCGGTCTCGTGGCTCTCGTGCAGGTGCGCGCGGGCGGCGGCCCCGGGCGGGATCGTGAGCAGGTGCATGCATAGGGCGCGCGAGCCGGCGCTCTGCGCGGAGACGCCCTCGAAGTAGTCGAAGCCCTGGACGCCGGCGTACGTCGCGCCGCCGCGGATCACCTTGCACGTTGGCTCGGACATGAGGCGAGCCTACGGGCTCGGCGAACAGCTTGCAGGTGAGGGGGAGCCCGGAGTGGCGCGCGAGCGCGAAGCGATCATCGCCCCGCGGGGTGTGTAAATCTAGTTCGACCTGGTCGAACCTAATTGACGCACCCCCGGCAGAGGCGATCGGACGTGATCGATTGTGCGCGGATTACGCCGATAGGTGCGCGGAAACGCTCGACTCACCCGCCCCCTCACCTGCCCGCAGTTCGCTAGCGCGACCTAGGCGATGTCGGCGAGGTGCTCCACATTCGCGCGGTCGTCCGCGGCGTCCGACGGGCGCCCCGCGAACCAGGCGTCGAGGATCTCGTCGAGCACCGCCTCCGAGGTGGCGCGCAGCGACAGCGCGAGCACGTTCGCGTCGTTCCAGCGGCGCGCGCCGTCGGCGGTGGCGGCGTCGCCGCACAGCGCGGCGCGGATGCCCGGGACCTTGTTGGCGGCGATCGAGGCGCCGGTGCCGGTCCAGCAGCAGACCACCGCCTGCTCGGCGCGGCCGGCGGCGACGTCGCGCGCGGCGGCCTCGGACGCCCACGCCCAGTCGTCGCGCTCGGCGTCCGACAGCGCCCCGTGCAGGAGCGGCTCGTGGCCGCGGTCGCGCAGGCGCGCGACGACGGCCTCGGCGACCCCGGTGCGCTCGTCGGCGGCGATCGCGATCCTCACGGGAGCCATTCAAGCAGCGCGCGGGCCGCGTCGTCGCCCAGCCGCACCGCGTAGTTCGTGCCGCGGTCCTCCGGGAACACCTGGGTCGTGTTGGCGAGCACCAAGCCGCGGACCGGCGTCTTCAGCGGCGGGATCTTGGCGCGGTAGCCGACGGTGACGATCGGCTGCGCGGCGGGCTCGCGGTGCAGCCACAGCGCGCGCACCCAGTCACGCGAGAACGCCGGATTGACCGCGCGCAGGCCGGGCGTGTAGCGCTCCAGCAGCGCCTCGGCGTCGAGCGAGAGCAGCTCGTGACCCCGCGGCAGGTAGTTGGCGACGTAGAGGAACCGCCGGCCGCCGTAGCGCTCGGAGCCCATCAGGTTCGTGTGCTCGATCAGGCCGACGAACGGCAGCGCGTCGTCGCCGATGTTGGTCCAGTAGTACGGCGAGAACCGCCGGTCGAGCTCGAGCAGCAGGCAGAGCGCCGTGAAGTACTCGATCCCGCGCAGCAGCGCGACGTAGGAGTCGGGGAGCAGGCCGGGCTCGAGCAGCTGGTCGAAGACGTCGCTCGGGACGGTCGCCACCACGGCGTCGTAGCGCTCGGGCTCCCCGTCGACCGGGAACGCCCGTGGGTCGTGGCCGGTGCGGAACGCGCCCGCCGCGCCCGGGGTGACCAGGAAGCCCGCCCCCAGCCGCACCGCCGGCCGGTCGATCAGCACCCGCCCGCCGCCGGCCTCGATCGAGTCGCGCAGCGCCCCGAACAGCGGCTCCCACGAGCGCTTCGGGTAGCCGAGCTTCTCCTCGGCGGCGTCGTCGCCGCGCCGCAGCCGCAGCTTGTTCTGCAGCCACACCATCGCGATGTCGTCGGCGCGCTCGCCGAACTTGCCGCGCAGCAGCGGCCCCCAGAGCGAGCGCCAGGCGGCGCGGCCCATCCAGCGCTCGATCCACGCGCGCGCGGTCACGCGCTCGAACGGCGCGGGGTTGCCGGGACCGCGCTGGAGCGCGAGCACCGCCGCCCCCAGCCGCACGCGCGCGACCAACGGCAGCGGCTTGAAGCGGAGCAGGTCCAAAGGCGTCACGAACGGCCACTGACGACCACCGGTGAAGTAGGCGACGCTCGAGGTCAGCCACTCCAGCTCGTCCGGCATCCCGAGCTCGTCGTACAGCGCCGCGATGTGGCGGTCGGTGGAGAACAGGTGGTGGTAGTAGCGCTCGAGCACACAACCGCCGCCGACGTCGAGGGTCGCCGCCTGCCCGCCCAGGCCGGGCCAGCGCTCATAGACGTCGCAGACGTGCCCGGCGCCGGTGAGCCGGTGCGCGGCGACCAGGCCGCACACGCCGGCCCCCAGCACCGCGATCCTCATCGCGAGGCGGGCTCCGTGCGCTCCTCCGGCTCCGCGACGTTGATCCGCTCGCGCACGACGTACAGCGGCCGGCGCTTGACCTCGTCGTAGATGCGGCCGACGTACTCGCCGATGATCCCGACCGTGATGAGCTGGATGCCGCCCAGCAGCAGGATGATCAGGATCGTCGACGGCACGCCGCGCTCGTAGATGTTCAGGTAGCGCGCGAGCACGGTCAGCGGCATCCCGAGGAACGCGATCCCGCTGAACAGGAAGCCGAGGAACATCGCCCACTGCAGGGGCGCGGTGGAGAACGAGGTGATCGCGTCGACCGAGAACCGCAGCATCTTGCGCAGCGGGTACTTCGTCACGCCCGCCGTGCGCGACTGGCGCACGAACGGCACGGCGGTCTGCGTGAAGCCGATCCACACCGTCATCCCGCGCAGGAAGCGCGCGCGCTCGGGCATCGCCAGCAGCGCGTCCAGCGCGCGCCGGTCCATCAGCCGGAAGTCGCCCGAGTCGACGGTGAGGTCGACGCCGCTCAGGCGCCGGAACAGCCGGTAGAACCAGCGCGCGGTGGTGCGCTTGAAGCGCGTCTCGCCGAGCCGCTGCTCGCGCACCGCGTACACGACGTCGACGCCCTCGCGCCAGCGCTCGACCATCGTGGGGATCAGCTCGGGCGGATCCTGGAGGTCGCCGTCGAGCATCACGATCGCGTCGCCGGCGGCGTGCTCGAGGCCGGCCGTGAGCGCGGGCTGGTGGCCGAAGTTGCGCGACAGCGCCACGACCTTCACGCGCGGGTCGGCGGCGGCGGCCTCCGCCATCGCGGCCGCGGTGCCGTCCTTGGAGCCGTCGTCGACGAGCAGCAGCTCGTACTCGACCCCCTCGAGCGCCCGCGCGACGCGCTCCGCGAACGGCGCGACGGTCGCCTCTTCGTCGTACATCGGGGCGACGACGCTGAGCAGGCTCACTTCGCGCACCATGGCTTGAGCGTACCGGCGTAAGCTCACGCTCATGGTCGATGAGGGCGCGCTGGAACGCGAGGTGTTCGAGGTCGGCCGGCGCCTGGCCCGCGCGCTGCCCACGACGCGCAATCCGCTCAAGGCGCTCGACGAGAAGGCGATGGACCTGGCGTCCTCCGACGCCGAGCTGAAGGCTGCGCTGTTCCGGTTCGTCGACGTGGTGCCCGCCTGCCGCTCGCTCGACGACCTGGCGCACCACCTGACCAGCTTCCTGAGCGAGGTCGGCTCGCCGCCGCCGCCGATCAGCGTCGCGATGAAGATGGGCAACACCAAGCCCGGCCGCGCCGCGCTGGGTGCGGCGGCCGCCGCCGGCGTGCGTCACATGGCGCACCGCTTCATCGTCGGCGAGGACCCGAAGGCGGCCCGCGGCGTGCTCAAGGACCTCTGGAAGGACGGCGTCGCGTCCTCGGTCGACCTGCTCGGGGAGGCGACCGTCACGCAGTCGGAGGCGCAGCGCTACGCCGACCGCTGCGCGGACGCGCTCCAGACGATCTCCACGGCGGGACGCGGGTGGCCTTCGCGCGGCCACCTCGAGCGGGACTCAGTCGGCCCGCTGGCGCGCGCCAACCTGTCCGTGAAGGTATCCGCGCTGACGCCGCTGCTGCGCCCCGACGCTCCCGAGCGCGGCAAGCGCGACGCCGCCGACCGGCTGCGCCCGCTGCTGCGCCAGGCCCACCAGGTCGGCGCGCACCTGCACATCGACATGGAGTCGATGGACTCCCGCGACGCCGTGCTGGAGCTGATCCTCGAGCTGCTCGGCGACGACGAGTTCCGCGACGGGCCGTCGGCCGGCCTCGTGCTGCAGGGCTACCTGCGCGACTCGCCGCAGACGCTCGACCGGATCCTCGAGTGGCAGCGCGGCGCGGGCGCCGCGCGCACGCCGCCGCTCACGATCCGGCTCGTGAAGGGCGCCTACTGGGACCACGAGCTCGTGCAGGCGGCCCAGCACGGCTGGACGGCGCCGGTGTTCGAGCACAAGGCCGACACCGACGCGAACTTCGAGCGGCTCACGCGCCGGCTGCTGGACGCGCGCCCGGCGCTGCGCGTGGCGGTCGCCTCCCACAACCTGCGCTCGGTCGCGCACGCGATCGCCTACAACCGGCTGAGCGGCGGCGAGGACGCCGACCTGGAGCTGCAGGTGCTGCGCGGGCTCGGCGACCCGCTGCAGGCCGCGATCGCCTCGCAGGGCCTGCGCGTGCGCACCTACTGCCCGGTCGGCGACCTCGTGGCGGGCATGGCCTACCTCGTGCGGCGGCTGCTGGAGAACACGTCGAACGAGAGCTTCCTGTACGAGCAGGCCCGCGGCGTGCCGCTGGAGGAGCTGCTGGCGCCGCCGGCCGCTCACTCCGGCGCGTGATCCTCGCCACAGCTCCGGCGCGAGCGCGATGCCGTTCGGGAAGACCCGCGGTGCCCGGCGAGGGTCGGTCAGATGGGAAGGACGGCGCGCACGAGCGTGCCCTCGCCCGGCGGGCTCGTGACGCTCAGCGAGCCCTCGCACGCGCCGACGCGGTCCGCCAGGCCGCTGAGCCCGGAGCCCGCGCTGGCCTCGGCGCCGCCCACGCCGTTGTCGCGGACCTCGACCACGAGCGCGCCGTTCTCCTGGGCCAGGCGCACCGTCGCGCGCGTCGCGTTGGCGTACTTGGCGATGTTGGTGAGCGCCTCGGAGACCGTGAAGTACGCCGTCGCCTCCGCCGCCTGCGGCAGCCGGTCCCGTGGCAGGTCGAGGATCTCCACCGGCAGCGGCGCGCGCGTCGCGAGCGCCGCGATCGCGGGCGCGAGGCCGCGCTCGGTCAGCACCGCGGGGTGGATGCCGCGCGCCAGCTCCCGCAGCTCGGCCGACGCCTGCGCGAGCTCCTCGCCGAGACGGTCGAGGATCGGCAGCGCGACCTCCGGATCGCGCTCGACCTGCGCCCGCGCCATCCGCACGTCGAGCGTCATCGAGACGAGGCGCTGCTGGGCGCCGTCGTGCAGGTCGCGCTCGATCTTGCGGCGCGCCGCGTCGGCGGCGGCCACGATCCGGCGGCGCGAGGCGCGCAGCTCGGCGTTGCGGGCCTCCTCGATCTCGCGCCGGCGCAGCGCCTCCTCGGCCACGTGGCGGTCGGTGATGTCGAAGATCGCCCCGTCCATCCACAGCCTCCCGCCGGGGCCGGGCACGAGCTGGCCGCGGTCGAGCACCCAGCGGACCGCGCCGTCGGCGCGGACGATCCGGTACTCGACCACGAACGGGTGGTCCGGGTCGGCCTCGGCGACGGCCGCCTGGACCGCCTCGCGGTCGTCGGGATGCACGATCGTCATCAGCGTCCGCCGCGCGCTGGAGATGAAGTTGGACGCCGGATAGCCCGAGATCCGCTCGATCTCGTCGTTGATCAGCTCGATCGTGAAGTTCGCGTGCCAGGCGGAGCGGTAGATCGCGCCGGGGACGTTGATCATGAGCGCGCGCAGCAGCGCGTCGTCGGCGCGCTGCTGCGCCGCGCGCAGGCCCGCGCGGGCGCGGGCGAGGAACTCCGCGCGCGTGAACGGGCGGTGCAGGTAGTCGTCGGCGCCGGCGTCGAGCACGGCGTCGGCCATCCGGCCCTTCTTGACGGGGACCACGATCGCGAGCAGCCACGCCTCGGCGAGCGCGGGGTCGTCGCGCAGCGCGCGGCAGACGCCGGCGGCGTCCGCGCCGGCCCGGTCGCGGTCGACGATGACGAGGTCGGCCGGCTCCTCGGCGAGCGCGGCGTGCGCCGCGTCCGCGGTCGCCACCGCGCGCGTCGCATGCCCGGCGGCGCGCAGCCAGGGCTGGATCTCCGGCTCGGCGGCGCCGACCAGCAGCACGCCGGCCTGCCGTCGCCGGACGAATCCAGAACGGGCCACACGCCGATTATCGCCGGGACCCCCGCCCGGGCGCGAACCTAAAGGGGGTCAGACCCCCTTTAGGTTCCGTCGCCCCAGGGTGCGGCGGCGATCATGTCGTTCCAGGTCGGCAGCGTCCCCGGATATCGCTCGCGCACGAGCTGGCCTGCCAGCGAGTAGGGCGGCGCCTTCGCCGGCTTCCCGTGCGCCTGGGCGATGATCGCGTCGCTCAGCGCCGGCCCGAGCCCGAGCCGCGGGTAGGCCTCGTGGACGGCGTCGGCCAGGCCGTCGGGCAGGCGCTGGAGGTCGCGTCCGCCGACGTCGATGCCGATGCCGGCGTGCGCGAGCGCGATCTCGGGGCCCTTGCGGTTGGCGATCCCGAGCGAGCTGTGCAGCGCGATCGCGTCCCACACGATCTCCGCCCTGCGGCCCACGACGCCGCGGTCGGCCAGGAAGGCGACGGCGAGGTCGGCGCCGTCGACCTCGAAGCGCTGGTGGCCGTTCGCGGGGTCGGTCAGGCCCACGTCGTGCAGCAGCGCGGCGACGAACAGCAGCTCGTCGTCGTAGTCCTCGCCCGGCCGCATCCCCTCGCGCTCGCCGATCGCGCGCGCGAACAGGTAGCTGCGGATGCTGTGGTTGAGCAGGAAGGCGGGCTCGAGCGACTCGACGTAGCGCAGCGTCTCCACCGCGAGCTCCGTCTCCGGCAGCGCGAGCGGCGACGCGGGCGGCGCGACCGGGCGGCGGACGCGGCGGTCGCCGTAGTGCTCGATCCAGTCCGCCGCGCGCTCCGCAGCGTCCTTGCCCTGCTCGCGCTCGACGAGCCACAGCGCGAGGTCGATCCCCGACGTCACGCCGCCGGCGGTGAGGATGTCGCCGTCGTCCACGACCCGCACGTCGCGCACCACGCGCGCGCCGGCCGCCGCGAGATCGTCCAGCGCGCCGTGATGGGTGGTCGCGGGGCGGCCGGCGAGCAGGCCCGCCTCGGCGAGCAGCATGCCGCCGGTGCACACGGACGCGAGAGCCCCGCCGGCGGCGTGGCGCGTGGCCAGCGCGCGGGGGATCGCGCCGTTCTGGGCCTCCCGCCAGGCGCCGGGGCCCTCGCGGGCGAGCCAGCCGCCGCCGGGGACGATCAGCAGGCCGGCCGCGGGGGACGGCGCGCCGTGGGGCAGGATGCGCGCGCCGGCGCGCGAGGTGATCCCGGCGTCCGGGTCGAGCGCGACGAGCGTCACGGGGAAGCCGGCGTTGGCGAGGACCTCGAACGGGCCGAACGCGTCGAGGTCGTCGAAGCCGTCGTAGAGCAGGATCTCGACGTTCATGGCGCGATGTTCGCGCGTGCGCCGTGCATGCGCGAGTGGCAGGAATGCCACTCTCCGATACGATCCTGCCAATGCACCGCATCGCCATCCTCGCGCTCGACGCGGTCGTCCCTTTCGACCTCGCGATCCCGGCCCAGCTGTTCGGCTATGCGGCGGACGCCGGCTACCGCGTCACGGTGTGCGCGGCCGCTCCCGGCCCCGTCCGCACGACCAGCGGCTTCGACGTCGTGGCGGGCGCGGGGCTCGAGGCGCTGGCGCGGGCGGACACGATCGTCGTGCCCGGCTTCACGCCGCACTTGCGCAATCCCGGCGCGCCGGTGCTGGATGCCCTGCGCGCCGCCGACGCCCGCGGCGCCCGGCTCGTCTCCATCTGCACCGGCGCGTTCGCGCTCGCCGCCGCCGGGCTGCTCGACAGCCGCCGCGCGACAACCCACTGGCGCCATGCCGCCGAGCTGGCGGAGCGCCATCCCGCGGTCCGCGTCCAGGCCGACGTCCTCTACGTCGACGAGGGCCGCGTGCTCACGTCGGCCGGCGTGGCCTCCGGCGTCGACCTCTGCCTGCACATCGTGCGGCGCGACAACGGCGCCGCGCTCGCGCGCCGCATCGCCCGCCACGCGGTCGTGCCCCCGCACCGCGACGGCGGCCAGGCGCAGTTCATCGAGCGTCCGGTCCCCGAGCGGCCTGACGGCTCGCTGGCCGCGACCCGCGGGTGGGCGCTCGGCCGGCTGCAGGAGCCGCTGACCGTGGCGCAGCTCGCCGCCCACGCCTGCGTCTCGGAGCGCACGCTCGCGCGCCGCTTCGTCGCCGAGACGGGGATGACGCCGCTGCGCTGGCTGCACGCCCAGCGCGTGCTCGCCGCGCGCGAGGCGCTGGAGGCGACGCCGGACGCCGTCGAGGACGTCGCGGCGCGCTGCGGCTTCGGCACGGCCGCGAACCTGCGCAAGCACTTCCGCCGGGCCGTGGCGACGACGCCGACGGCGTATCGCCGGACGTTCTCGGCCGAGTGGTTCCGCACGTGAGTACGTGCGCCGTCCAGGTGGTCGCTGGCGCCGCCTGGCAAGGACGCAGACCCGCAGGAATCCCTCTGGGATTTCAAGTGGTCGAGGACGCCGCCAGGCGGTGATCAGCGGCC
>JBIOTP010000341.1:0-7508 GCA_044865965.1 Solirubrobacteraceae bacterium | reverse complement strand
GGTCTCGGCCACGACGACGCTGCCCTTGCGGTCGTACTCGAAGTCGTCGGGCAGGCGGTCGGCGAGCGACTGCCACAGCTCGGCGGAGCGCAACGCCAGCGGCAGCTCACGCTCGAGCTCCTTGTCCCAGGCCAGGACGTTGCCCTCGCAGGCCCCCGAGCTGCCCGCGGCGACGAACGACCGGTCGCACAGGCGCACGCGCGCGCCGGCCGCGGTGAGATAGTAGGCGCAGGCGGCGCCCACCGCGCCTGCGCCGATGACGACGACGTCGGGACTCGGTCCGCTGAACGACATCGCCGTCCACCCTACGGCGGCTGCGGGCGCGAACCACCCTCAGAACGTTGCAAGATTGGGGCTTCCGTCTTGAGATATGTCGAAAGGAGGGACGTGGCGGCGCCGGAGACGGAGGTGCAGATCCTGGTCGAGCAGCTGAGCTCGCGGCTCGGCCGATCTGTGCTGGTCGACGACGCCAGCCTGCGGCTCGTGGCCTACAGCCCAGTGCTCGGCTCCGAGGACGAGGTGCGCCGCCAGGCGATCCTGACGCGCGAGACGCCGCGGGCGATCCGCGACCTGCACTTCGCGCAGGGGATCGCGTCCGCCTCCGGGCCGGTTCGGACGCCGGCCAAGGCCGAGCTCGGGCTGGAGCCGCGCGTGTGCGTGCCGATCCGCACCGAGGGCACGCTGTTCGGCTACCTGTGGCTGATCGACTCCGACCAGTCGTTATCGGCGGGCGAGGTCGACGTCGCGGTGCGCGCCGCGGCCGAGATCGGCGCCGCGATGCAGCGGCGCATCGACGCCGAGCGGCCGCACTGCGAGCGCGAGCACGAGCTGATGGAGGCGCTGCTGGGCGGCGACCCCGAGGCGCGCGCGGCGGCCGCGCACGAGCTGGTCGCCGAGGAGGTGCTCGTGCCGGGGACGCCAGTCGCGGCGTGCGCGGTGCGGCCCACGCGCGGCGCGCGCGACGAGCTGGCGGGCGCCGAGCGCGCCGGGCTCGGCATCGTGCTCGAGCAGCTCCGGCGCGCCCTCCCGCTCCGCCATGCGATCACGCTCATCCGCGACGACCGCGCGGTCGTGTTGCTGTGCGTCGACGGCTCGCTGCGCGGGTCCGGCGGCGTGGGCGCGATCGCCCGGCGCCTGCACGAGGCGCTCGAGCGCACCGCCGCCGCGCACGGCGGGTGGAGCATGCCGCTCGGCGTCAGCGACGAGCGGGCGGGGCTGGACGAGGCCTGGCTCGCGTACGCCCACGCGTGCCACGCCGCCCGCGTCGCGAGCCGCGTCCCCGCCCACGCGCCGGTCGCCGAGTGGTCGGAGCTGGGCGTCTACCGCACGCTCGCGCACCTTGACGAGCGCGCCGACCCCGTGGAAGTGCTCCACCCCGCGGTGCGGCGGCTGCTCGAGCTGCGCGGCAAGGAGGCCCTGGTGGCGACGCTCGAGACCTACCTCGACCTCGGGTGCGACGCGAAGCTCACCGCGGAGGCGCTGCTGTTGCACCGCGCGAGCCTCTACTACCGCCTGCAGCGCATCGAGGAGGTCGCGGGCGTGAGCCTCAAGCGCGGCGACGGGCGCCTCGTCCTGCACCTGGGGCTGAAGCTCGCCTGGCTGCTCGGCGTCCATCCCGCGCAGCGGGACTAAAGCGCTCACTCGGGGCGCCGGCCGGGGGGTTATCGGCGCTCTCGGCCGCGCGCGCGGCGCAGCTCCTCCAGGCGGTCCCGCTGCTCGGGCTCGGCCTCGTCGGGCGCGTAGAAGCGCAGGTCCTCCCGCCCGGCCGGCAGGTGCTCCTGCTCGTTGACGTGGCCGGGCCGGTCATGTGGGTAGTCGTACCCGCGGCCGCGCCCGAGCGCCGTGGCCCCCGGATAGGCCGCGGAGCGCAGCGCGGCCGGCGGCAGCTCGGCGCCCTCCTCGCGGATGTGCGCGCGAGCGGCGCCGATCGCCCGCGCGGCGGCGTTCGACTTCGGCGCCAGCGACAGGTAGATCGCCGCCTGCGAGAGCGCGAACACGCACTCCGGCATGCCGACGTGCTCCACCGCGTGGGCGGCGGCGACCGCGACCTGGAGCGCCTCCGGGTCGGCGTTGCCGATGTCCTCGGAGGCCAGCACGACCATCCGGCGCGCGATGAAGCGCGGGTCCTCCCCGCCCTCGATCATCGCCGCGAGGTAGTACAGCGACGCGTCCGGGTCCGACCCGCGCGTCGACTTGATCCAGGCCGAGATGTAGTCGTAGTGCTGGTCGCCGGCCTTGTCGTAGCGCAGCGCCTTGCGCTGCATCGCGTCCTCGGCGTCGGCGAGCGTGACGGGCCGCTGCGTCCGCTCGGCGGTGGCGAGCGCGAGCTCGAGCGCGTTCAGCGCCGCGCGCGCGTCGCCGCCCGAGCGGGCGGCGAGGAAGTCGACCACCTCGTCGGAGACCTGCGCGTCCTCGCGCTCCAGCGCGCGGCGCACGAGGACCTCGACGTCCTCGGCGGACAGCGTGTGCAGCTCGTAGATCTGCGCGCGCGAGAGCAGCGCGGAGTTGACCTCGAAGTACGGGTTCTCCGTGGTGGCGCCGACCAGCACCACGAGGCCGTCCTCGACGGCCGGCAGCAGCGCGTCCTGCTGGGCCTTGTTGAAGCGGTGGATCTCGTCGAGGAAGAAGATCGTCCCGCGCCCGGCGGCGCGCCGCTCGCGCGCTCGCGCGAGCACCTCGCGCACCTCGGGGCGGCCGACCTGCACGGCCGAGAGCTCCTCGAAGGCCGCATCGGCGTACTCGGCCAGCAGCCGCGCGAGCGTCGTCTTGCCGCTGCCCGGCGGCCCGTACAGGATCATCGAGTGCGGCTCGCCGGACTGGATCGCGGCCCGCAGCGCCGACGCGCCGCCGAGCAGGTGCCGCTGGCCGACGAACTCCTCGAGCGCGCGCGGCCGCATGCGGGCGGCCAGCGGCAGCTCGGCGGCGGGGACCTCCCGCCCGGAGGCGGGCTCGTCGGGCACGTCGAACAGCCGACCCATAGGCGACAGTATCGCGGTGGCCCGCATCCCCATCCGCATCGTGCTGCGCGAATGGGGGCGCATCGGCGTGCTCGGCTTCGGCGGTCCGCCGGCCCACATCGCGCTGCTGCGCGACCTGGCGGTGGAGCGGCGCGGCTGGCTCGGCAAGCGCGAGTTCGAGGACGCCAACGCCGCCTGCGCGCTCCTCCCCGGCCCGGCCTCGACGCAGATGGCGATCTACTGCGCCCAGCGCGTCGCCGGCCGGCTCGGGGCGCTGGCGGGCGGGCTCGCGTTCATCCTGCCGGGGCTCGTGCTCACGATCGCGATCGGCGCGGTCGCGCTGGCCGACCGCCCGCCGGCGTGGGTGCGCGGGGTCGGCGCGGGGGCCGCGGCCGCCGTCGTCGCGGTGGTCGTCCAGGCCGGCGTCGCGCTCGTGCGGCCGGCGCTGCGCTCCCCGCGCGCGCCCGTGTACGTGCTGGCCGGCGCGCTCGGCGCCGTCTTCGCGGGGCCCGCGGTCGTGATCGTCCTGCTCGCCTGCGGGCTGGTCGAGCTGTCCTGGCGCGCCTCGCGCGACTGCGCCGCGGCCGTCGCCTGGCCGCTCGCCCTCGCCTGGACCGCGTTCAAGGTCGGCGCGCTCTCCTACGGCGGCGGCTTCGTGATCATCCCGCTCATGCAGGGCGACGCGGTGGGCGCGCACCACTGGATGACCTCCGCGCAGTTCGCCAACGCCGTCGCCTACGGCCAGATCACGCCAGGGCCGGTCACCCACACCGTCGCGCTGGTCGGGTGGGCCGCGGGCAGTCTGTCCGGCGCGCTGCTGGCGGCCGCCGTCGCGTTCGCGCCGTCCTTCGCGATCGTCATGACCGCGGGCGGGCGCTTCGACGGCCTGCGCGAGAGCCGCCGCGCGCGCACCTTCCTCGACGGCGCCGGCCCCGCCGCCGCCGGCGCGATCCTCGGCGCCGCGGTGCCGCTGGCGCGGGCGCTGGAGGAGCCGTGGCAGTGGGTGGTGCTGGCACTGGCGGCGGTGGCGCTGGTCGCGCGGCGGCCGCCGATCGTCGTGCTGGTCGGCGGCGCGCTGCTCGGGCTCGGGGCCGCGGCCGCCGGCGCCTACCCTTAACCCCCAATGGGCGTCGCCGACGACCTGCAGGACGAGACCGCGGATGTCCTCGCGCGGCTGGTCCGCTTCGACACGGTCAATCCCCCCGGCGACGAGCGCGAGTGCCAGGAGTGGCTTGCCGGCTATCTCTCCGACGCCGGGCTGGAGTGCGAGCTGCGCGGCGCCGAGCCCGAGCGCCCGAACCTCGTCGCGACGCTGCCCGGACGCGAGGACGGCCCGACCCTCGGCTACCTCAGCCACGTCGACACCGTCCTGGCCGACGCGGAGGACTGGACCGCCGACCCGTGGGGCGCCGAGCGGCGCGACGGCTATCTGTACGGGCGCGGCGCGCTGGACATGAAGAGCCAGACCGCGGCCGAGGCGGTCGCCGCGGCGCGGCTCGCCCGCACTGGCGCGCGGCCGCCCCGCGGCGTCCTCAAGCTCATCAGCGTGGTCGACGAGGAGACCGGCGGGACGCTGGGCGCGAAGTGGCTGACCGAGGAGCACCCGGAGCCGGCGCGCGTCGACTACCTGGTCAACGAGGGCGCGGGCTCGGTGATCCCCTACGGCGACCGCCGGCTCTACGGCGTCTGCGTGGCGGAGAAGGGCACGTTCCGGTTTCGCGTCCGCGCGAGCGGGACCGCGGCCCACGCCTCGGTGCCCGGCGCGGCGGACAACGCGCTGCTCAAGCTCGCGCCCGCGATCACGGCGCTCGGCGAGGCGCGGCCCGCGTTCGACCTGACGGAGGCGACGCGCGCGCTGCTCGAGGCTCTCGGCGAGGACCCCGCCGACCCGGCCGCGGCGCTCGAGCACGTCGGCGCGGTCGCGCCGCGGCTCGCGCCGCTGCTCGACGCCGCGCTGCGGGTGACGTTCGCCCCCACCGTCGTCTCCGCCTCCGCGAAGATCAACGTGATCCCGGCGCGGGCCGAGCTGCGCGTCGACTGCCGCCTGCCGCCGGAGATGGGCGCCGAGGTCGCGCGCCGCCGGATCGGGGAGGCGCTGAGCGCCGACGGCGGCCTCGAGGTCGACTTCATCGAGGAGGTCGTCGGCAACCGCTCGCCGGTCGCCTCGCCGCTGATGGACGCGATCCGCGGGTGGGTCGCCGAGAACGAGGCCGGCGCCGAGACGGTGCCGGTCGTCCTGCCCGCGTTCACCGACTGCCGCTGGTTCCGGGCGGCGTTCCCGGACTGCGTGGCCTACGGGTTCTTCCCGCAGCGCCACCAGTCGCTCTATGACACCTGGCCGCTGATGCACGCCGCCGACGAGCGCATCGACGTGCGCGACCTCGGCTTCGCGGCCGCCTTCTTCCACGATCTCCCCGGGAGGCTGCTGACCTGATGCCCGTTCCCGAAGGCAAGCTCCGGCTGGGCGGAATGGCCCTGCGCAACGGGCTGCTCGTTCACGGCCCGACGCACTGGGCCGCCGCCGTCCGCGCCGCCGGCGGCTCCGTCGCAGTGGCGAGCGGGCCCAAGCCGCGCGTGAAGGCGCTCGATCCGGTGCCGGGGGTCCGTGGGATCGTGCGCCTGGGCGAGGCGTTCGCGGTGATCCCGCTGGTCAAGCGCGCGCTGCCCGAGGCGAAGCTGCCGTTCGAGTCGCCCGCCGTGATCGGCGTCGCCGCCGGCGCCTCGATCGCCGGGACGCTGCTGCGCCGGCGCGTCCGCGGGGCGGGCGGGGAGGTCGGCGCCGCGCTGGTCGCGCTCACGCCGGCGCTGTTCGCCCTGCGCGGCGGCGAGCTCGCCGCCTACCACGGTGTCGAGCACAAGGCGATCGGCGCCTACGAGGCCGACGACGCCGACGCGGCCGACGCCGCCAAGGAGCACGAGCGCTGCGGCTCGCACCTCGTCGCGCCGATGCTCGTGGCCAACGTCGCCGGCACGCTGCTGCTGCGCCGGGTGCTCGAGCGGCCGGGCCCGCTGGCGGGCGGCGCGGTCGCGCTCGCGTCGACCGCCGCCGCGGTCGAGGTGTTCGCCTGGTCCGAGCGCCACGCGGGCTCGCCGGTGTCGCGCGCGCTCAAGCGCCCGGGCTTCGAGCTCCAGCGCGCGCTGGGCACGCGCGAGCCCGACGAGCGCCAGCTCGAGGTCGGCCGCGCGGCCCTGGCGGAGATCCTGCGCGCCGAATTGGGGTCCAGCCCCACTTCCGGCTAGGCGGATTCCGACGATACTGGCTCCAGTGAGCCTGGATATCGCAGCGCCCTCCGCAACGCCGACGCCGATTCCCGCCGACCCGGCCGCCGTCGCGAGCGGCCCGGGGCTGTGGGACATCGTCCAGAACGACATCCAGCTCTGGGCCCCGATCGTGTTCATGGGCCTGCTCGTGTTCTTCATCTGGCGCACGATGAAGCTGATGCCGAAGACGAAGCCGCAGGAGATCAAGCCGGACTCGAAATCCGCGATCGCCTGGGCCGACGTCGCCGGCGCCGACGAGGCCAAGGCCGAGCTGCAGGAGGTCGTCGACTTCCTGCGCGACCCGGAGCGCTTCGCCAGCGTGGGCGCCCGGGTGCCCAAGGGCATCCTCCTGCACGGACCGCCGGGCACCGGCAAGACGCTGCTCGCGAAGGCCGTCGCACACGAGTCCGGCGCGCAGTTCTTCTCCCAGTCGGCGGCCGCCTTCGTCGAGATGTTCGCCGGCCTGGGCGCCGCCCGCATCCGGCGGCTGTTCAACGAGGCCCGCCGCCACCGTCCCGCGATCGTGTTCATCGACGAGATCGACGCGGTCGGCGGCGAGCGCGGCGCCGACAACAACTCCGAGCGCGAGCAGACGCTCAACCAGCTGCTCGTCGAGATGGACGGCTTCGGCTCGACCGGCGACCTGGTCGTGATCGCCGCCTCCAACCTGCTCGAGAAGCTCGACCCGGCGCTGCTGCGCCCCGGGCGCTTCGACCGCCAGATCTTCGTGTCGCCGCCGGACGTGGCCGGCCGCGAGGCGATCCTGCGCGTGCACACGCGCGGGAAGCCGGTCGAGGACGCCGACCTGGGGCTGATCGCCCGCCAGACGGCCGGGCTCACGGGCGCCGAGCTGGCCAACATCTGCAACGAGGCGGCCATCTCGGCCGCCCGCGCGCGCCGCGCGCGGATCGGGCAGCGGGACTTCGAGGCGGCGCTCGAGCGCGTCGTGGCCGGCATGCAGTCGCGCCGGACGCTGAACGAGCACGAGCGGCGCGTCGTCGCGTTCCACGAGGCCGGCCACGCACTCTGCGCCGAGCTGCTGCCCGGCGTCAACCGCGTGCACAAGATCTCGATCGTCCCGCGCGGCTAGGCGCTCGGTTACACGCTCAACCTCCCCGAGGAGGACCGCTACCTGAAGACCC
Organism: Solirubrobacteraceae bacterium; assembly: GCA_044865965.1. Lineage (GTDB taxonomy): Bacteria > Actinomycetota > Thermoleophilia > Solirubrobacterales > Solirubrobacteraceae > Solirubrobacter. The sequence goes on along the minus strand of JBIOTP010000341.1, from coordinate 148 downwards.
GCGACGAGCTGATCGACCACATGGTCATGCTGCTCGGCGGCCGGGCGGCGGAGGAGATCGTGTTCGGCGCGATCACCACCGGCGCCTCCGACGATCTGCACCGGGTCGCCGAGATCTCGCGCGCGATGGTGCACCAGTACGCGATGGG
>JBIOTP010000340.1:0-7519 GCA_044865965.1 Solirubrobacteraceae bacterium | reverse complement strand
ACCGCGAGGCCTACCGGACGGCGCTCGACGCGGGCCGTCCCGCGCCCGCCCTGGAGCGGGCATATCTCCGCTCGCAGGAGAGGTTGGCGCTGGCCCAGGCGGAAGTGCGAAACGCCGAGGACGAGGCCGAGGCAGCGCGGCCGGCCGCGGCGGCGGCCGCCGCCGCCCTCCGCGGCGCGGGTCCCGGCGCCGTGAGCCCCGGGACGAGGTGCGGCTTGACCCAGTAGTCGAACAGCTGCTGGGAGCCGGTCATCTCCGTGTGCAGGATCGGGAGCGTCCCGAAGTCGGCGAAGTCGTGGCGCGCGCTCGCCACCGATACAACGCCGTCGCCCTGCGCCGGCTCGGCGCAGGTGTAGTCGAGCGGGTCGCCCGCCACGACCGACATCGGGACCCCGTGGCGGTTCGTCACGCGCCCGTTGAACAGCGCCACGGAGTCGCGCCGCAGCTCGTAGGTCTCCGGCAGCGGGAAGAGATCGGCGCACGACGAGCCCTCGTTCGGCGTGCCGAGCATCACGAGGCTGTGGACGGACGCCGGCGACGACACGATCGAGTCGACGTACTGGCGCGCGATCAGCCCGCCCATCGAGTGCCCGAGCAGGTCGACCTGCGGCGCGTTGTAGATCTCGCGCACCGCCTGCACGTAGCGCCCCACGATCTCCGCGTTCTCCTGGATCGTGTTCGGCACCGCGAACGGCGCCGACAGCGAGCCCGTGTCCATCGCCTCGGACGTCGCGATCCCGTCGCCGACCGCGAGGAACAGCCAGTTCCGGTGCGCCGCGCGCAGGATGTCCCGGTAGCGGCTCCAGGTGTCGGCGGTGGCGTTCAGGCCGTGCACCGCCACCACGGGCCGCGGCTGGACCTGGACGACCCTGGTGCGGGCGTCGAAGACCGTGCGCCCGACGTCGAGCCGCACGCGCACCGGGCGCACCGTCACCGGCCGCCCCGCGTGCCAGGCGGCGCCGTCGGTGTCCCATTCGTACACGACGTCCTTGGACTGCCCGGGGTTCAGCGCCTCCCCCTGGCGGCTGCCGGGCAGCTCCTGCCCGGTCTCCACGTCGGTGAAGCGCACGTTCATCGCCTGCGACTCGGTGCCGTGATTCGCGATCGTCGCGGTGATCCGCAGGCGGTTGCCGTCGACCACGATGTCCGCGCGCGTGAGCTTCTTCCACGCGCCGCTCTTGACGTCGCGCTGCTCGATCGCGAGCTTGTCGACGCAGATCTCGCAGCCCTCGAGGTCGAGCAGGAAGCCGCGCTCCTGGCCCTCGGCGTCGATCCCGTAGCCGACGATCTGGCCCGCGTCGTTGATGCCGTTTGCCGCCGTCAGCGCCGTCCAGCCGGAGTCCTTCGGGAGCAGCCGCTCGAGCGCGATCATCCGCCCGTCGCGGTACAGGAACGCGTGGTAGACGCCGGACTTGTCGCGCGAGTAGCCGACCACGCGCCCCGCGGTGTCGATGTCGCGCGCCGCGCCGTCACCGCCGCCGAGGCCGCCGAGCGAGCGCATCTCGCCGTCCGTGTACAGGAACGGCTCGGCCCAGCCGAAGCCGGTGTCCGACCAGCCCACGACCTGGCCCGCGGCATTGGCGTCGTAGGCGACGCTGTCGGCCTCGTTGTCGGACGGGTCGAGCGTGCCGAGGTCGCCCATGACCCCCGCCACGCGCGAGAACGCGTGCCAGACGCCGGCCTTGACCTCGGCCTGGCCGACGATCTGCCCGGCCGCGTTGATCCCGCGGGCGATGCTGTTGTCGCCGCCGAGCGTGCCGAGCTCGATCGCCGAGCCGCCGCTCCACAGCACCGCGCGGTAGTCGAGGTCGGGGTCCGGCGGGTCCCACCAGCCGACCGCCTGGCCCGCCGTGTTGAGCGAGAACGCGACGCTCTTGCCGCCCGGGCCGGGCAGCTCGGCCGGCGCCTCGCCGGCGAAGCGGAACGCGCGCGGCGAGACGACGTTGCCGCCCGGCGCGGTCTCCGCGTCGCCCACCACCTCGCGCAGCCGGTTGACGTCGCCGGGGTGCACGAACGGACGGCCCGGCAGGTCGCCGAGGTCGACGATCTCAGCGCCGCCCTGGACGTCCACGGACTGCCACCCGGTGTCGTCGGTGTCGCGCTTGTCGTCCGTGACGCGGAGGTTGACTTTCACCGTCCCCGGCGCGCCGTAGACGTGGGAGACGGTCGGGACGGCCCCGGTGTCGGTCTCGAACGACCCGTTGCCGTCGAGGTCCCACTCGTAGCGCACGATCTTGCCGTCGAAGTCTTGAGACGCGGCGGCGGTGAACGTGACCGGCTCGTCGGTGACCGGATCCTCGGGGCTCCAGTCGAAGGCCGCGCTCGGCCGGAGGTTCTTCGTGGCGTAGACCTGCAGCTCGGCGAGCCCGCAGCCGGCCTCGAGCGTGACGCGCACGAAGCGCACCGCTTCGGCGCCGTCGTAGAGCTCCTCGCCGCGCACGGTGAGCTGCCACGCGACCGTGACGCGGTCGGGCAGCGCGAACAGCACAAGCCGGGCGTCCTCGCCGCCCGCGAAGCGGGTGGCCCGCTCGGGGCCGGGCCGCGTGGCGCCGCGCGGGATGAGCGCGCGGCTTCCGCCGACGGCGCCACGGGCCGCGGCGAGCGCGGCGGCGGCGTCGAGCCGGGGCGTCACGGTGCCGGCGCGCAGGTCGGCGCGCGGGCCGCCGAGGATGTTCACGAGGCGCCCGTCGCGCGTCACGTTCGCTCGCAGCTCGGCGCCGAGGACCGGCACGCCGCGGACGGTCTGCACCCACTGCAGGTGCGTGACGCCGTCGCGGCTCGTGTAGCGCCGCACCAGCCGCAGCCCGCCGAGCTCGCCGAACACGTCGCGGTGTGCGCGCACGTAGCCGAGCGCCACCGCCGCCGCGTCCTCGCCGCTCGGACCCGTGACGAAACCGTCGAGCCGCGCGAGCGCGCGCACTGCGCCGTTACGCGTCTCGAGCACGGCCTGGCGCCCGAGCCGGCGTGCGAGCGCGCGGGCGGCCGGCGCCGGCGCCTCGTCACGCGCCACCCGCCCACGGTCCACGGAACGGGCGCTCCCGCGCCGCCGCGGGCGCGGGCGCGAGCGCCGGCAGGACGGCCGCGGCCACGATCGCAGCGAGGCGCCTCATGCGGACGGCGGTGCGGGTTGCAGCGTTCTCACGTCGCGACGCCATGGCCGCGGCGGCGGTCCGCGAAAGTGGGGAAACCACACCGATCGGCGCGCGACGCCGGTCCGTGCGGTCGTCGCATTCCGTGCTCCTGCATCGGCCGGCGACCGTACGCAGCGCCGGCAAAGAAACGGCAAACGCCGGATGTAAACGGCTACCGCACCCACGGAGCGGCGACGAGCACGGCCCACAGGGAAAGGCGCAGACCCGCGGGGCCGTCGCCCCGCGGTGTGCGCGCAAATAGCCGAGCGCGACCGCTCTCACGCCACGACCTCGACGATCCGATCGGCGAGCAGCTCCGCGCGCTCGGCCGCCGCCGCCACGGCGCCCGCCGACGGCGCCTCGAACAGGTGCAGGCAGATCTCGTCGTCGGGGACGTAGATCGCCCGCACGTAGCGGACCGCGGTGCCCTTGCGCGCGAGCTCCTCAGCCGCGCGGCGGGGGCGGGCGGTGTCCAGCGGGCGCGTCCCGGGCTGGAAGACCTCGACGAGGTACTCGCTCACGGCGCGACGCTAGGGCGCCGCGCGGCCGCCGCGAAAGTGGGGAAAACCACATCGATTCAGCCCCGGTGGCGGCTCGCCAGCTCCGCGCGCCCGCGCACGCCGAGCTTGCCGTAGACCCGCGTGAGGTTCGCCTCGACGGTGCGCACGGAGACGAACAGCTCCGCGGCGATCTGCTTGTTGGAGCGCCCCTCGCCCGCCAGGTCCGCGATCCGCCGCTCGGTCTCCGTAAGCCCGCGCTCGCGCGCCGGCGCGCGCCCGGCGACGCGCGCGAGCTCCGCGTGCGCGCGCTGGGCCCACAGCGCCGCGCCCAGGCGCTCGAACTCGGCAAGCGCCTGCTCGAGCGCCTCGCGCGCGGCCCGCTTGCGCTTCGCGCGCCGCAGCAGGCGCCCGTGGACGAGCAGCGTGCGGGCGCGCTCGAACGGGAGCCGCACGAGCTCGGGCGCGGCCACCGCCCGCTCGAGCTCCGCCACGCCCCCCTCGAGATCCCCGCGCGCGGCGCGCAGCAGGCCGCGTGCACGGCCGGCGAGGGGAAGCCGGATCGCGTCGCCGTGCTTGCGCGCCTGCGCGACGAATCCGTCGAGCAACGCCGCCGCCTCCTCGAGCCGCCCCGCCTCGACGAACGCCTCCGTCGCGTTGAGCGCGTTGCGGCGAACGTCTTGGAGGCGGATCTCGCTCCGGAGGCGCTCCCACCGGGCGAACCAGTCCGAGGCCTCGCGGGGATTGCCGAGCGACAGCTCGAGGAAGCCGAGGTTGCAGTACCACCACAAGAGGAGGATCGGCTGCTCTGCGGCCCCGGCGAGTCCCGCGGCGGCCGCGCCCCGCACCGCATCCTCCCGTCCCCGGTGCGCGTCCACGAACGCGGTCATGGCCGCCGCGTAGGCGGTATTGACCCCGCTCTGCTGCGCGAGCTCGGCCAACCGCTCGAGATGCAGGGACGCCTCGTCCCAGCGACCCGCCATCATCTCGATCAGCACGAGCCGGAACAGCGGCCCCGTCTCGTTCGTCTCGTCGCCGTGGTCACGGGCCATCCGCCACAGGCGCCCGAAGCACTCGCGGGCCGCATCGAGCTCGCAGCGGTCGAGCAGCAGCTCGCCGTACACGGACGTGGCGCAGTCCTCGGGATGCGGGCGTGGGTGCGCGGCCTCGAGCGCGAGCGCCCGCCGAATCAGGGCCTCGGGGACGATCTCGTCCGCGTAGTGCATCGCTATGGCGCACCGCGGGGCGACGTCGGCGAGGAGCCGATCGCCGCCGGCCCGCTCGGCGTGCTCGAGCGCGCTGCGGGCCCACGACAGGCCGGCGCGCGCGTCACCGGAGAACGCGGCATGCCGGGCGAGCTCCGCGTACGTGCGCGCCTGCAGCGCGGGGTCCTCGCCGGCCTCGGCTAGCGCCGCGTGATAGATCGGCCCGGCGCGGCGTGGACCGTCCAGCTCGCCCACGATCGTCCCGAGGCGGGAGAGGGCCTCGGCGCGCTCGGGTCCGGCCGCCGCGGTCTCCACGAGCGCCTCCGCCATCTGCCGCGCGCGGCGGGCGTCACCGGCCTCGTAGTGCGCGTCGACCGCCTGCAGCGTGCGCCGGAAGCGGCCGTGCTCGTCGCTGGGCGGGGTCAGCCGCACGGCGTGCTCGAGCAGCTCCGCGCACGCGGCGGGCGCGCCCCGAGCGAGCGCGTGCTCGGCGCCGCGCGCCACCTCGGCCGCGGCCTGGGTGTCGGGCGCCACGGTCGCGAGGCTGAGGTGCCGCGCGCGCTCCTCGACGCCGCGCGCAGCGTCGGCCAGCCGGCGGTGGACCGCGCGGCGGGCGGCGGGCGGCGCCCCCGCGTACACCGCCGAGGCGAGCAGCGGGTGCGAGAAGCGCAGGGTGAGGCCGTCGGACTCCAACACGCGGGCCTCGACGGCCGGGTCGAGCGCGGGCGTCGGGGACCCGCCGCCTTCCGCCGCCACCGCCATCAGCGCCTCGCGGGTCGCCGCGGGCAGCGCCGCCAGCCGCTCGCGCACCAGCTCGGCAAGGCTGGTCGGCATCGGCAGCGGACCGGGCTCGCCGCCGCGGCGCAGCAGCGCGCGCCCGAGCTCCAGCGCGAAGAACGGGTTGCCGCCCGAGGCGGCGTGCACGCGCCGCAGCGCCGGCCGCGCGAGCGCGACCCCGAGGCGCGAGCTCAGGAGCCGGTGGATCGCCCCGAGGCTCAGCGGCCCGACGTCGACCCGGCGCGGGTTGAGCCCGAGCGGCGCCGGCTCGGACCCGTCCGTGCGCCAGGCCATCAGCAGCCCGATGCGGGCGTCGGCGACGCGGCGAGCGGCGAACGCGAACGCCGCCGCGCTGGGGCCGTCCAGCCACTGGACGTCGTCGATCGCCACCAGCAGCGGCCCCTCGTCCGCCAGCCGCCGCAGCATGCCGAGGAGCCCGGCGGCGACCGCGCGCGGGTTGAGTGCCTCCTCGCCCGGGTCCGCCCGCAGCAGCGCCGCCTCCAGCGCGCGCTGCTGCGGCGCGGGCAGGCCGGCGACGGACACGCCGCCGAGCAGGTCGGCGAGCGCGACGAACGCGAGCTGCGCCTCGGCCCGGGCGGCGACGCAGGACAGCACGCGGAAGCCCCCGGCGCGCGCCAGCGCCGCGCGCCACAGCGTCGTCTTGCCGGCGCCCGCCTCGCCCTGCAGCAGCAGCGCCGCGGGGAGCGGCCCGGCGAGGAACTCCCCGATCGCCGCGAGCTCCTCGTCCCGGCCGACGATCTCGCTGCTCATCTTGTGCCGACGCTAGCCTCACCGTCCCGTGTCGGTCAACCTCGAGCAGCGCCTCAGCCCGCTCCACATCTGGCTGATGGCGGCGCGCCCCCGCACGCTGCCGGCGGCCGCCGCGCCGGTGCTGGTGGGGACCGCGCTGGCGGCGACGCTCGGGACGTTCCGGCCGCTCACGTTCGCGGCCGCGCTGGTGGGCGCGCTGTTCATCCAGATCGGGACGAACCTCTCCAACGACTACTCGGACGCCCGCCGCGGCGCCGACACCGAGGACCGGCTCGGGCCCGTGCGCGTGACCGCGGGCGGCCTCGTGCCGCCGCGGCAGGTGCTGATCGCGACCTACGTCGCGTTCGGGCTCGCGGTCTGCTGCGGCGTCTACCTGACGGTCACGTCGGGCTGGCAGCTCCTGGTCGTCGGCGGCGTGTCGATCGTCGCCGGCGTGCTCTACACCGGCGGGCCGCGCCCCTACGGCTACGAGGGCCTCGGCGAGCTGTTCGTGTTCCTGTTCTTCGGGCTCGTGGCGGTGGCGGGCTCCTACTACGCCCAGCGCGAGGAGCTGACGTGGGAGGCGTTCGTGCTGGCGGTCCCGGTCGGGCTGCTGGCGGCGGCGATCCTCGTCGTCAACAACGTGCGCGACCTGGAGACCGACCGGCGCGCCGGCAAGCGCACGCTGCCGGTGCGGCTGGGGCGCCCGCGGGCGCGGGTCCTGTACGCCGTGCTCGTGTACGGGGCGTTCCTCACCGCGCCGGCGGCGTGGCTCGCCGGCGGCCGTGGGCTGTTGGCGTGGCTGCTGCTGCCGTGGCTGGCGCTCCCGCTCGCCGCGCCGATCGTGCGCACCGTGCGCAACCGCACCGACGGCCCGTCGCTCAACGGCGCGCTGGCCCGCACCGGGATGCTGCAACTCGTGTTCTGCTCGCTGCTGTCCGCGGGCCTGCTGGCGAGCTGAACGATTGATGCCGCCGCCGCGGCGGGTCCGGGCGAACAGCTTGCAGGTGAGGGGGAGCCCGGAGTGGCTCCGCGCCAAAACGATCACCGCTGCGCCGAGGGGTGGCCTACGTTTGTATGAATTATTCGTACATTCGTAAGCCACCCCCCGCAATGATCGATCGAGCGTGATCGATCGCGCGCGCCGGAGTGGCGCGGA
>JBIOTP010000339.1:0-6669 GCA_044865965.1 Solirubrobacteraceae bacterium | reverse complement strand
TTGCCGGCTCCTGCGTCCTTGCCAGCCGGCGCCGGCGACCCCCTGGACAGCGCGCCTGCCCACGGACGGAACCACTACGCGGTCGCCGCCGCGACCCACGTCCGGGCGGGGATGGTGAGCGAGCCGTCGTCCGCCGTGTAGGGCTCGGCGACGCGTTCGAGCTCGCCGAGGACCTCGGCGCGAGCGGCAGCGTCGAGCGCGGCGGCCGCCGTGCCGGCGCGCACGGACATCGAGGTGGTGACCTGCCACCACTCGGTCGCGGAGCGGTAGCGGAACTGGAAGTCGAGCGTCTGCACGTCGTAGTCCACGAAGCCGGCGGCCTCGAGCCGCTCGGCGACGACGCCCTCGGCCGCCCACGCGAACTGGCTCGGCTCCTCGGGGCCCGGCATCTCGGCCACGCCGCGGTCGATCAGGAGCTGCAGCGGCGCGGCGCTCCAGCGGTTGTCCTCGGCGCCGGTCCAGGCCGCGAGCGCCACGCGCCCGTCCTGGCGCAGCACCCGCCGCGTCTCGCGCAGGGCCGCCTCGCCGTCGTTGAGCAGCATGTAGCCCCAGCGGCACAGGACGGCGTCCAGGGAGGCCGCGGGCTGGTCGAGCGGCAGGTTGGCGTCCATCTGGCGGAAGCGGACATTGTCGATCCCGAGCGCCTCGGCCCGCCGCTGGGCGGCGGAGAGCATCTCGGGGAGCAGGTCGGAGCAGATCAGCGTCCCGGCGGGCCGGATCAGCTCGGCGGCGAGGAACCCGGTGTCGCCGAGCCCGGCCGCCAGGTCGAGGATCGTCTGCCCTGGCTGCGGCGCGACCGCGTCCACCATCCAGGTCGAGACCGGCATCGTCACGCGGGCGAACGCATCGGCCCGGGCCTCCCAGCCGGCGGCGGCGCGCGCCCAGGCCTCGCGGCTCTCGAAGGTCATGCCTGGCAGCCTACGCAGCCGTGGATGCCGAGATCCGGACGGCGGCGCCGGCGGACGCCGCCGCGGTGCTCGCGCTGTGGGCGATCGCGCGCACCGCGCACGCGGTCACGCCGGACGACGAGGCGGCCGTGGAGGGGCTGCTCGCGCGCGATCCAAGCGCGCTGCTGGTCGCGAAGGCGGACGGGCGCGTGATTGGCGCGCTGATCGCCGCCTGGGACGGCTGGCGGGGCAACATGTACCGGCTCGCGGTGCTCCCCGAGGCCCGGCGGCGCGGCCTGGCGCTGGCGCTCGTGCGCGCCGGCGAGGCGCGGCTGCGCGAGCGCGGCGCCCGGCGGGTGACCGCGCTCGTGGGCCGGGGCGACGACGCGGCCGAGGCGCTCTGGACCGCCGCCGGATACGACTACGACCTGGACGTCGGCCGCTGGGTGCGCTCGCTCTGATCCGCGCGGCGGGCCGGCGAACGGCTTTCATTGAGAGCGAGGCAGGGGTGTGTCCCGCGCGCGCCCGTGCATCAGGCGAGCTCTCGCCGCAGGAGCTTGCCCGAGGCGGTGCGCGGCAGCGCGGGGACCGGCTCGATCGCCTTGGGGACCTTGAAGCCGGCGAGGCGCTCGGCGCAGAACCCGCGCAGCTCGTTCGCGTCCGCATCGCCGCGCAGCACGACGTACGCCGTGACCGCCTCCCCCCACTCCGGGTCGGGGCGGCCGAAGACGCCCGCCTCGGCGACCGCCGGGTGCTGGAGGAGGACGGCCTCGACCTCGGCGGGCGCGACGTTCTCGCCGCCGGTGACGATCGTGTCGGCCTTGCGGCCGGCGACGATCAGCCGGCCGCGGCCGTCCAGGCGGCCGAGGTCGCCCGTGCGCAGCACGCCGCCGCCGGCGACCGACGGGCCTTCGACCAGGATCTCGCCGTCGGGGGCGATCGACACCCGTAGTCCGGGCAGCGCCCGCCCGGCGGTCTCCGTGTCCCCCGGCTCGGCGACCGTCACCGCCGAGCACGCCTGGGTGAGCCCGTAGGTCGGCGCGACCGGCCAGCCGGCGTCGCGCGCGCGGGCGAGCAGCGTGGGGTCGGCGGGCGCGCCGCCGAGCATCACCACGCGAAGGCCGGCGCCGGGCCGGGCGCCCGCCTCGAGCAGCCGCGCGAGCTGGGTCGGAACGAGCGAGGCGATCGTGACGTCGTCGCGGTCGGCCGCGCCGAGCACGGCGGTGGTCCCGGCGATCGCCGAGCGCAGCAGGACCATCAGGCCGCCCACATGGCTGAGCGGCAGCGGGCACAGCCAGCGCTCGGCGCGGTCGTGGCCGAGCGCGACAGCGCAGCCGAGCGCGTTGGCGAGCACGTTGCCGTAGGTGAGCGCGACCGGCCGAGGCGCGCCGGTCGTGCCCGAGGTGTGCACGACGAGCGCGACGTCGTCGGCGTCGGGGACGCGCGCCGGCGCCTCGCCGGCCGCGATATCGTCGGCGTCGGAGACGCGCGCCGTCGCCTCGCCGGCCGCGACGTCGTCGGCGTCGGAGACGCGCGCCGGCACGGCGCCCGCCGGAGGCCGCGGCCGCGGAGCGTCGCGGCGCCCTAGGGGCCCGTCGACCACGATGGCGGCCCGGGCGACCTGCGCGGCCCGCTCGTGCTCGGACAGCCGGAGGTCCACGGGCATCGCGGCGGCGCCCGACAGCAGGCAGGCGTGCAGGGCGACCGCGAAGTCGAGCCCGGCGGGCAGCAAGAGCGCCACGCGGTCGCCGTGCCGGACGCCGAGCGCGGCCGTGCCCGCCCGGGCGCGCGCGAGCAGCTCGGCGTAGGTCAGCGAGCCCTCGTCGGCCTCGACAGCGACGGCGCCGGGACGCAGCGCCGCCGCGCGCTCCAGCCAGGGCTCCAGCTTCACCCCGGCCAGACTACGAGGGTCACCAGGCGCGCTGCTCGCCGACCGCGGGCGGCGGTGAGGCCAGCTCGCGCACGATCGGGACGACGTACGCGTGGGCGACGATCGGATGACGGCGGCTGCGGGCGGGGGCAATGAGGATCATGGGCTCGGCTCCGTGTGGCTTGCTTCGGTGACAAGCCACACGATCCCGCGGACGCGCGCCTGCCGGTATCGGGGATTTCCCCGAACTCCGCCGCCGGCCCTTCGTCACGGCCCTGGAGACGGCGTACTCGCGCGGCCTCGGGCGTGGTTCATCCGGTCACCCTCACGCGCACGGACCGGGTCGCCGTCGCCCCGCCCTGCGTGACGGACACGCGCACGGTCAGCACGGCGCGGCGCGCGTGCCGCAGCCGCACCCGCAGCCGAGCGGTCCCGGCGCGCGACAGCGCGGCGCGCGCCGTCCCGAGCGTGCGGCGCCCCTGCAGCACCCGCGCGGCGATCGAGCACGGGCCTGTGCAGTCGACCGCGAGCGGCAGGCCGCGCCGCAGCGCGGCGCGCCGGGCGCTGGTCGGCGCCCGCAGCGCGAACGACGTCGCCGCCGCGGGGGACGGCCGCGGCGCGGGCGCCGGAGCCGGCGCCGGGCCAGGCGCGGGCGCGGGCACGGGTCCCGGGCCGAAGACGGCGACCGCCTCGCAGCGCCCGCCGTTCACGTGCAGGTGGTCGATGCCGTCGGCCTCGCCGCTGTCGTAGCCGCCGCCGCAGTCGACGACGTCCTCCTCGCCGTCGCGCGCGGCGATCTGGTCGTTGCCGCCGCTGTTGCAGCCGATGTAGAAGCAGATCCCGTCGGCGTAGATCTCGTCCCGGCCCGGCCCGCCGTCGACCAGGTCGTCGGAGGAGTCGCCGCCGTAGACCGTGTCGTCGCCGCCCTCGCCATAGACGGCGTCCTCGCCGATCCCGCCCTGGACCACGTCCGCGCCGTCGCCGCCGCGGACCTCGTCGGCTCCGTCGGCGCCGTCCAATCGGTTCGGGCCCGGCCCGCCGATCAGCAGGTCGTCGCGCTCGCTGCCGTGGACGTTCTCGGTCTGGACGTTGTCGCTCTCGCCCTCCACGCCGTCGTTGGCGACGCCGTCGAGCGTGACCGTCACGGGCTCGGTGCCGGAGTAGAAGTCGCTCGAGTACCACGCCTCGTCGACGCCGTCGCCGCCGACGATCTCGTCGTCGCCCGCGCGCGTGGCCGGGGAGCCCTTCTCGAGTTTGTCGTCGCCCGGGCCGCCGTCGAGCAGGTCGTCGCCGCCGTCTCCCTCGAGCTCGTCGGCGCCGGGCCCACCGTGGATCTCCTCGGAGGCGTCGCCGCCCTCGCCGCTGTCGTCCTTGTCGCCGAGGACGATCTGGGTGCCGTCGGCCGCTGGGCAGCGGACGTGCGTGGTATCGCCGAAGACGTAGTCGCAGCCCGCCGGCTCGGTCCCGTCGCCGGCGATCTCCACACGGTCGTCGAAGTCCATGTTGCCGGAGGAGTAGGTCACGCGCAGTCCGTTGACCTCGCCCGGCTCGGCCGTGTACGTGTAGCGCGTGCCGTCGAAGCTCAGGACGGCGGCGGAGGCGCGAGCCGGCCAGAGCAGCGCGGCCGCGACGATGACGATCGGCAGGAGCCTCACCGGCGCCCTCCTCTCATTCGCAGGGTCAGGGTGCCGGTCTGCCGCGTGTAGGGACCGCGGCCCATCCGGTAGCGGACGACGAAGCCGGTGCGCAGCTTCCCACGCCGGCGCAGCTGCTTCCGGCCCAGCGCGGTCAGGCGCAGCCGGACGATCGCCCGCTGCCCCGGGCGGACCGAGAAGCGGGCGCGGCGGAAGAGCGGGCGGAAACGGCTCGCCAGCGCCGCCGCCCGGGGGCCCGGGCTGCCGTTGGAGGCATCCCCGTCGCAGGCCGGCGGGCAGTTGCCCACGACCACGGTGCACCACGGGCCGCTGCAGGTGCCGTTGAGCGGATGCCCGCCGCCCCTGCTGCCACCGCCGCCCGCCGAGGAGCCGCCGCCGCCCGACGAGGTCGAGGACCCGCCCCCGGCCGGGCCCGGCGACTCAGGCGGCGGCGGAGGCGGCGGGGGCTCGACGACGGTGATGGTCACCCTGGCGACGTTCGAGGAGCCCGTGCCCTCGGAGGCCCGGAACGTCAGCTGGTCGCGGCCCCGGAACCCGGGCGCCGGCGTGTACAGCACGGTCCCGGCGGCCTGGTCGATCGCGGCGAGCGTCCCGTGCGCGGGTCCCGCGACGATCGCGCGCTGCAGCGGATCGCCGTTGGCGTCGCTGCACAGCAGCGCCAGCGCGGTGGAGCGGTCGCCGGGCACGTCGGCCGCCGAGTCCAGGCAGACCGGGAGGCGCTCGAGGCTGTCGGTCGTCAGCGTCCCCCAGTCGGGCACCGACTGGGCGAACGCGTGGCCCGTGAGCCGCGCCGTCCCGACGCCGGCGCCGGCGCTCATCACGTACAGCGCGTCGTTGCCGGCCTCCGCCCCGGTCGCGTCGCGGTTGCTCGTGACGACGAACAGGGCGCCGTCCGGCGACCAGTCGGGATCGCCGTAGTCGACCTCGCAGCGCCGGCCGTCCACGATCGGGTGGCAGCGCTCCGGCACCGCGAGCATGCGCAGCCCGGTGCCGTCGGGGCGGATCGACCCGATCGCCCGCCTCCGTCCCGATGTGCCGCGCGTCTCCCGCATGAACGCGATCCGCGACCCGTCGGGCGACCAGTCGGGGCTGCTCACATCGCGCAGGAAGTAGCTCGTGCCGAGCTCGCGCGGAACCGCCTCGTCGTCCGCCTGCTCGACCACGTAGATCGCCGACCCGCCGGTCCACAGGTAGCGGACGAACGCGATCTCGTCGCCCTCGGGCGACCACGTCGGCTGGTAGTCGATCACCGCCGGCCCCGTGGGCGACTGGCACTCCCGGCCGCAGCCGCGCATGCTGGTCAGCCGCCGCTCGCCGCCGTTCCGCAGATCCCTGATCCAGATGCCCTGCGCGATGCCGTCCTTCCACGGCGGCCCGTCGCCGACGACGCGCGTGAACACGAGAAAGCTGCCGCCGGGTGACCACGCCGCGTCCCGGTCGAGCGCCGGGCCGCTCGTCACACGCGCCGGCGGCCCGGAGCCGTCCACGGGCGCGATCCACAGGTCGCCGTCCTGGGTGTAGACCACCCTCCGGCCGTCGGGCGAGAACTGCGGCTGCTCACCGTCGAAGGGCAGCTTCGTCTCGTCGCTGCCGTCGGGGCGCACGACGTACAGGCCGTCGGAGCGCTGGGACACGATGGCGCCGTTGGCGCCGCGCGCGACGAAGGAGACGGAACCGGAGGCGATCGCCACCCGGGAGTACGGCGCGCCGGCGTGCGTGCCCTCGGCGGTGACGGCCACCAGCCGGCGGCCGGAGCGCAGCCCGGGCGTGGTCCAGCGGTAGGTGCCATCGCCGGCGGCGAGCAGCGTGCCGGTCTTGGTGGCGCCGCTGAGGCCGCGCAGCGTCGCCGTCACGGTCGCGCCGCTCAAGGGCACGACACCGTCGTGCGGCGTCGCGACGATCGCCAGCGCATCGCCGGCGCCCGTGACCGCGACGTCGAGGCCGATCGGGTTGCCCTCCACCCACGCCGTGACCGGCACGGACACCGGCTCCGACCCGGTGTTCGTCAGCCGCAGCCGCCACGTCCCGGCCGCCGGCCCGGCGGCCGCGAGCGTGCGGTACGGCTGCGCCGCCTCCGGGCTGCCGGCCGCGATCGCCGCGCCGGCGCGCCGGCCGTCCGGATCGAGCAGCTCGCTGGCCACCTCCGGCGCCGCCATGTGCACGACTCCCACCCGCGACGCCGCGGGCACCGCGACGCTCACGTCCACGGTCGCCCGGGCGCCGACGGTCACGACGTCGGTCTTCAGCAGCTCGCGGC
>JBIOTP010000338.1:0-2333 GCA_044865965.1 Solirubrobacteraceae bacterium | reverse complement strand
CGTCCCGGGCGCGCCGTCGTCGACGTTGCTCAGCCGCGTCGAGATCAGCTGTGAGCCGCTCGGGACCGTCACCGGGTAGAGCTGCGTGCCCGGATCGGCGCCGCTCGGGTCAGGGTTGCCCGTGGTGGCCGAGATCCGCTTACCGGCCTGGACCTCAGGAGTCGCAAGGCCCCACCCGACGCCCGAGAGCTGCCCGCTGTAGCTCGTGCTGACCGCGATGCTCTGCGTGCCCGGCGCCGTCCCCGTGGACACCGTCACCTTGTCCGGGGCCGCCACCGGCACCGGCTTGACCGAGATCGGCACCCGCAACGTCCGGCTGCCGCTGGTCAGCACCAGCGAGCCGAACACGTACTTGTCCAGCGGCGCGTTCACCTGCTTGAGCGCGACCGTGATCGGCTGCGTCTGGCCCGGCTTGATCGTGAAGAACTGGCCCTGCGGGCTCGAGACCTGCAGGCCCGGCAGGCCCTCGAAGGACACCGTCCAGCGCGTCGCGCTCGAGTCGATGCTCTTGAACACGCGCGTCGTCCGGTCGGCGCCGCCGAACTTGCCGAACGAGATCGACGCCAGGTTGAGGTCGGTCGGGCGCAGCTTCGGGATGTCGCCGCTGACGATCCGCGGGTCCACGTACTCCAGGTAGGAGAGATAGTCGCCGCGGCTCTCGTCGAGCACGAGGCCGGACCCCGCGGCCTTGTTGGGGTCGATCTCGCCGGAGCCGCGGTCGAAGACGTCCGACGGCGTCTTGGCGTCCTCCTTGAGCACGTCCGGGTTGGCCGTGAGCATCAGCTGCGACTTGAGCTCGGCCGGCGAGAGCGTCGGATGCGCCTGCGTGACCAGCGCGCCCGCGCCCGCGACGTGCGGCGCCGCCATCGACGTGCCCTGGATCGCCTGGAAGAGCAAGCCGGGACGCAGCATCGTCGACGGCGCGGGCTGATCGGCCGCGCCGGCCAGGATCTGCACGCCGGGCGCGGTCACGTCCGGCTTCGGGATGTCCGGCACGGCCTTCTGCGGCCCGCGCGAGGAGAACGCCGCCATCACGCGCGCGGTGTCCGCCCCGGCGCGGCCCTGCGTCAGCGACGCGGTGACCGGCCCGCGGGCGATCGCGTCCTTGACGCGCTTGCCGTTCGTGAGGTTCACGTGCGCGCTCGGCACCCAGTGGGTGTCGGTGTCGAGGTCCTGCGCGTCGCCGGCGTTATAGAGGATCATCCCCGCCCCGCCGGCCTTCTTGACGTTCAGGCTCTTGTCGATGCGGGCGTTGTCGCCGCGCAGGCAGAGGACGACCTTGCCGGCGACCTTGGTCGGGTCGAGCGTATTCGGCTTGCACAGCGCGGCGTCGGCGCCCGGCAGAGCAGAGCTCGCCGCGTCCACGACCGGCGTGTCGGGCAGCGCGTTCGTGACCGACGCGCCCTTGATCGTGAACGTCTCCCCCGCGCCCTTGATCGTCACCGTCGCGGTGAACGAGCGCGCGAGCGTCGACGCGGCGACCGTCGTCAGCCACGGCACGGACGCCGGCGAGCCGACGGTGCCGGCGCCCGGACCGGCGTTGCCGGCCGAGTTGGCCACGAAGACGCCGGCGTCGGCGGCGCCGAGGAACGCGACCTCGTCCGGACCGATCACGGCCGACGTGTTGCTGCCGACCGAGTAGTTGATGACGTCGACGCCGTCGGCCACGGCCTGGTCGATCGCGGCGGTCGAGTCCGCCGACGAGCAGCCCGAGGCGGAGGTCACGCCGTTGCCCTCCCAGCAGACCTTGTAGGCGGCGACGTAGGAGCGCGGCGAGATGCCGGAGATGACGTCGACGCCGAGATCGTTGCCGTCGATCACGGGGTCGACGCCGTAGTTGCCGGCCGCGGTCGACGCCGTGTGCGTGCCGTGGCCGTCGTCGTCACGCGGCGAGAGGTGCGACGCCGGGTCGAGGTTCTGGGGCCCGAACCCCTCGACGTAGTAGCGCGCGCCGATCAGCTTGTTGTTGCAGTCTGTGACCGCGAAGCCGGCGCCGGCCTGGCACGCGCCGTCCCAGACCGCCGGCGGCTGGTAGGACTGGCCGACGAACCCGTTGCCGCGATCGGCGAAGCTCGGATGCCCGGGCTGGATGCCAGTGTCGATGTCGCCGACGATCACGCCGGCGCCCGCGCCGTTGCGGCTGACCGGCCCGCCGAGCTGCTGCCACAGACCAGCCGTTTGGTCGGTCAGGCGCAGGTAGGCGGCGCCGTCGCCGTTGAAGCCGCCGAGCCGCGTGTCCGGATCCTCCGCCGGCTGCAGCAGCTCGTCCTTCCAGACGCGCGCGACGCCGGGCTCACGCTCGAGCTGGGCCGCCTGCTCGGCCGTGAGCCTGG
>JBIOTP010000337.1:0-27816 GCA_044865965.1 Solirubrobacteraceae bacterium | reverse complement strand
CCTGGGAGGCGTCCAGCGCGTGATTGTTCGGATTGACGATCATCGCCGCCAGGTAGGCGGCCACCGCGACCGGGTGCGGCGGCTTGAGCATCTGCCCGGCGAAGCGCGGGTGGAAGAACGGATAGTTGGTGCCCATCCGCTCCGCGAACTCGCTCCAGGCGGCGTCGAGGCGGGCGGGATCGGGCTCGAGCGCCGGGTGTCCCGGGGCCTCGCCGGCCCGCGCCCGGTACGCGCTCACGACCTCGAGCGCGCGCGCGAAGAGCTCCTCGAGGCGGCCGGACACCTGCCCGAGCCTAGCCGTATCCTCCGGCCCATGGCCCTCATCAGCTTCGCCCGCGGCGCGCCGTCGCTCGACATCGTCGACGTCGAGGGGCTGCGCGAGGCCGCGCAGCTCGCGTTCGAGTCCGATCCCGCCGGGACGACGGCATACGGCACCTCGGTCGGCTACGTGCCGCTGCGCGAGTGGATCGCCGAGCAGCACGGCGTCGAGGTGGAGCAGGTGCTGGTGACCAACGGCTCGATGCAGGCGGACGCGTTCCTGTTCGAGCTGATGGTGCAGGCCGGCGACGCGGTCATCGTCGAGTCGCCGACGTACGACCGCACGCTGCTCAACCTCCGCAACCGCCAGGCGGACGTCCGGATGGTCCCCCTGGAGACCGACGGGATCGACGTCGACGAGCTCGAGTCCGCGGTGCTGAGCGCCGCGGTGCACCCGAAGCTCGCCCACATCATCCCGAACTTCCAGAACCCGGCCGGCTACACGCTGTCGGCCGCCAAGCGCTCGCGGCTGCTGGCGCTCGCCGAGGAGCACGACTTCACGATCTTCGAGGACGATCCCTACATCTGGATCCGGTTCGAGGGCGAGCCGCTGGCCACGATGCTCTCGCAGGACACGGCGGGCAGGGTCGTCTACGCCTCGTCGTTCTCGAAGACCGTCTGCCCCGGCATCCGCGTCGGGTACCTGGTCGGCCCGCAGGCGATCATCAAGCAGGTCCAGACGATCGCCACCAACACCTACATCTCGCCCAACATGGTCGCCCAGTCGATCGTCAACCAGTTCGCCCGCTCGGGGCGCATGGACGGCGCGATCGACACCGTCAAGACCGCGCTGCGCGCCCGGCGCGACGCGCTCGTCGCGGCCCTGGAGCGCGAGCTGCCGGAGGCGCGCTTCGCGCCGCCCCAGGGCGGCTATTTCATGTGGGTCGAGCTGCCCGAGGAGATCGACGTCGCCGAGCTGGAGAAGGCGGCCGCCGAGCGCGAGGTCGTGTTCGTCAAGGGCACCGACTTCCTGCTCGAGGGCGGCCACAACACGCTGCGGCTCGCCTACTCCGGCGTCACGCCGGAGCAGGTCGACGAGGGCGTGACGCGGCTCGCGGAGGCGGTGCGTTCGCTGAGTGGAGCGACACCCGTACGGTCCTGACCGCTCGCAGTTCGGCGAGCTCTACTGCCCGCCCGGTGACGGCCCGTTCCCCGTCGCCGTCGTGCTGCACGGCGGCTTCTGGAGGCGCCAGTACTCCCGCAAGCTCATGCACGCGCTGTGCGGCGACCTCGTGCGGCGCGGATGGGCGGCGTGGAACCTCGAGTACCGGCGCCTGGGCGGCAGCAGCGGCGGCGGCTTCCCCAACACGCTCGACGACGTCGCGGCGGGCATCGACCATCTCGCCGACCTCGCCGACGGCGCGGTTGCGCACCCCGGGCACGGGCACCCGCGCCTCGACCTCGCGCGCGTGGTCGCCATCGGCCACTCCGCCGGCGGGCACCTGGCGGCGTGGGCGGCGACCCGCGAGCGGGCGCGCGTGCCGGTGACCGGCGTGCTCGCGCAGGCCGGCGTTGTGGACCTGCGGCTCGCCTGGGAGCTGCGGCTCTCGGGCGGGATCGTGCGGCAGTTCCTCGGCGCCACGCCGGAGGAGGCGCCCGAGCGCTACGCGGCCGCGTCGCCGGCCGAGCGGCTGCCGCTGGGCGTGCCGGCGCTGCTGGTGCACGGCGGCCGCGACGACATCGTGCCGGTGCAGATGAGCGAGCGCTTCGCGGAGGCGGCCGGCGACGGGGTCGAGCTGTGGGTCGAGCCCGCCGAGGGCCACTTCGGGCACCTCGACCCGCAGAACCCGCTGTGGAAGGCGGCGACGGCGTGGCTCTGACGCGCGAGGACGCCGCGGCGCTCGACGCCCGCGATCCGCTGGCGCACATGCGCGAGCGCTTCGTGATCGCCGATCCGCAGCGGATCTACATGGACGGCAACTCGCTGGGCCGCCTGCCGCGGGCCACGCGCGAGCGGGTGCACGCGCTCGTGGACGAGTGGGGCGAGCGGCTCGTGTCGGGCTGGCCCGAGTGGATCGACGCGCCGGCGCGCGTCGGCGACGCGCTCGCCGAGGGCGTCCTGGGCGCGCGCGCGGGCGAGGTGATCGTGTCCGATTCGACGACGGTCAACCTCTACAAGCTCTGCTGCGCGGCGCTGGACGCCTACCGGCTGAGCGCCCAGCGCGCGCTGGTCACCGACCGCGACAACTTCCCGACCGACCGCTACGTGCTGGAGGGGCTCGCCCACGGGCGGGGGCTGGAGCTGCGGCAGTTCGAGGCCGCCGATCCGCTGCTCGGGCCGCAGCCGGCCGACCTCGAGCGGGTGCTCGCGGACGGCTCCGCGGCGGTCGTCGTGCTCTCCCACGTCGCCTACCGCTCGGGCGCGCTGGCCGACATGGAGGCGCTCACCGCGGTCGCCCGCCGCCACGACGCGCACGTGGTGTGGGACCTCTCGCACTCGGCCGGGGCGGTGCCGGTCGCCTTGCGCGACGCGCGCGTCGAGCTGGCGGTCGGCTGCACGTACAAGTACCTGAACGCCGGCCCGGGCTCCCCGGCCTACCTGTACGTGGCCGAGGAGCTGCAGGCCGGCCTGCGCTCGCCGATCTGGGGCTGGTTCGGGCAGGCGAACCAGTTCGCGATGGAACGCCCGTACGAGCCCGCGGAGGGCATCACGCGCTTCCTGGCCGGCACGCCGCCGATCATCGACCTGGCGGCGGTCGAGGAGGGCGTGCGGGTGACGGCCGAGGCGGGCATCGCGGCGCTGCGCGAGAAGTCGGTCGCGCAGACCGAGCTGATCGTGGCCTGCCACGACGACTGGCTCGCCCCGCTCGGGTTCTCGCTCGGCTCGCCCCGTGACCCCGGCCGCCGCGGCTCGCACGTCTCGCTGCGCCACCTCGACGCGTGGCCGATCTGCCGCGCCCTCATCGAGCGCGCCGGCGTGATCCCGGACTTCCGCGGGCCGGACTCGGTCCGCCTCGGCGTCGCGCCCCTCTACACCCGCTACGTGGACGTGTGGGACGCGATCGACCGCCTGCGCGGCCTCGTCGAGCGCGGGGAGCAGCACGAGTTCGATGCGACGCCGGCGCGCGTGACCTGACGCTCAGTCGTCGTTGTCCGGCGGGTCCTCGCCCTTCCTCGACCCCTCGGCATCGCCGCGCTCGTCGTCCTCCGCGATCACGGCCCGGTCGCCGGCGTCCTCGTCGTCGCCCCCGGTCTCGTGCCCGTCGTCGTCGGCCGCGACGGGCTCGCCGCGGCCCGGAGCGACTCCGCCGGCTCGGCCTGGTGCCCGAGGACGCGCAGCTCGCTCAGCGCGGCGTTGCGCACGATCCGGTACAGCCACGCGCGCAGCTCACGGACATCGTCGCCGCGGCTCAGCGCCGCCCACGCGGACACGAGCGCCAGCTGCACGGCATCCTCGGCGCGGCCGTCGGGCAGCACGCGCTGGCAGGCCGTCAGCAGCGGGCGGCGGTAGCGCCGGACGATCGCCTCGAACGCCCGCTCGTGGCCGGCGCGCCCCAGTACCACCATGCGCTCGTCCGACTGGGTTCGCAGTACCGCCCGGGACGGCAGGCTCATGCCCACCAGACACGTCGCGGGCGCGCGAAGTTACGCACGTGGACGTTGCTACCCGCCGGCGCCGGTGCCACGCCCGCGATACGGCGCGCTCGCGCTGGTCCGCATGCGAACCCGGCGTATCTGGGATGCGGCGCCGGCCCTCCTAGGAGTCGTGCGCCGATCGATCCACGTCCTCCTGGCGGCTCTCGCCGCCGCGCTCCTCGCCGCCCCGGCCGCGCGCGCGGCGACGCTGACGTCCAGCAGTGGGACGGTCACGTTCCAGTCGGGCCCGGGCGAGGCCGACGACGTGACCGCGACCGACGGGGGCGGCTGGAGCTTCCAGTCCCGGGCGGGCACGCTGTTCGGCGGGACCGGCTGCCCGGGCTCGGGGACCGAGGTGCGCTGCGATGCCGGCGGCCTCGAGCTCCGGCTGGACGACCAGGACGACCGGGCCGAGGTCCGGCGGTTCGCCTTTGACATGACGGGCGCGACCGTGCGCGGGGGAACCGGCGCGGACCGCATCACGGTCGAGGGCATGAGCTCGATGCCCGGCCGCACCCAGGTCTTCGGTGACGCCGACGACGACACGATCCTGGCCGGCGGGGTCGGCGCGGACGTCAACGGCGGCGCCGGCGACGACACGGTCACGCTCTCGCCCGCCATGATGGGCCTCTTCGACGTCGTGGGCGGGCCGGGCGCCGACTCGGTCGTGCTGGCCGCGCCGGGCGCGGCCATGTCGGTGACGCTCGACGATCAGGGCGGCGACGGAGGCAGCTTCCTCCAGGCCAACATCCACGGGGACGTCGAGAACGTCACGACCGGAGCGCTGGACGACAAGCTCGTCGGCTCGGCCGCCGCCAACCGGCTCGACGGCGCGGCGGGAGACGACCGGCTCATCGGCGGCGCCGGCGCCGACGTCCTGCTCGGCGGCGAGGGGCGCGACAGCATCGAGTCGATCGACGGCGAGGCCGACCGGATCGACTGCGGGCCGGGCGCTGACAGCGCGACCGCCGACGGCATCGACATCGTGACCGGCTGCGAGGCCGTGACCCGCACCGACTCCGACCAGGACGGCTACCCGCCGCCGCAGGACTGCGACGACGCCAACCCGCGGCGCAACCCGGGGGTCGCCGACGTGCCGGACAACGGCCTCGACGAGAACTGCGACGGCGTCGACACGCTCGATCCCGATCGCGATCGCGACGGCGTCGCGCGCCCCCGTGACTGCCGCGACGACCGCTCCGACATCCACCCCGGCGCCGTCGACCGCCCGCGGGACGGGATCGACCAGGACTGCGACGACCGCGACGCCGACTGGCCGGTGCCCGCGGCCGGGATCGTGTTCGGCACGCACGAGGAGCACGGCGGCCAGCGCTTCACGCGCCTGCGCGTGACCGGCCTGCAGGGCGGCGAGACGATCCGCCTCACGTGCCGCGGCGATCGCTGCCCGCGCCGCTCGTTCGCGCCGGTGCGCGCCGCCGCCGGCACGCTGCGTCTCGAGCGCCTCCTCGGCAGGCGCGCACTCGGCCGCGGCTCGCAGGTGACCGTCAGCGTCTCTCGGCCCGGGTCGGCGGCCAAGGTCTTCCGCCTGGACATCACGCGCAGCGGCGCGGTCCTGCAGCGCCGCTGCCAGCGGCCGGGCGAGCCGGCGCCCGTGCCCTGCTGGCCCGGCTGAGCCTCAGAGGCGAAGGAGCCGGGACAGGTTGGCGAGCGTGCGCAGCCCGTTCGCGACCGCGACGACCGCGAGCACGACCGCGGCGACGACGACGACCCCGGTGAGGTTCGCGGCGACGCCGCCGCCGAGCGCGGCCGCGGCGACGAGGGTGAGGAGCGTGAGCGCCATCGAGATATGTATTCCCGCCGACGGCGATTTCGATCCCCGGGTAGGCTGGCGCGCCGATGGAGCTCCGCCAGCTCCAGTACTTCGCCGCCGTCGCGCGCCACCGCCACTTCACGCGCGCGGCCGAGGAGCTCTACGTGACGCAGCCGGCGCTCTCGCAGCAGATCCGGCGGCTCGAGGAGGAGCTCGGCCTGGCGCTGCTGCGCCGCACCTCGCACGGCGTGGAGATGACGCCGGCGGGCGCCGACCTGCTCGTGCACGCGGAGGCGGTGCTGGCGGAGGTGGCGCGGGCGCGGCAGCAGATGGACCGGCACGCAGGCGCCTCACGCGGCGTCGTGCGGGTCGCTGCGACCGCGGCCGACGCGCCGCGGCTGCCGGAGACGCTGGCCGCCTTCCACCGCGAGCACCCCGGGATCCAGATCGCGCTGCGCCAGGGCTCGGCCGCCGAGGTGGTCGCCGCCGTCCAGCGCGGATCGGTGGACGTCGGCGTGCTGAGCCTGCCCGGCGACCCGCCCGCGGGCGTCGCGGCAGCGCCGCTGGCCGGCGAGCCGCTGCGCGTGGCGCTGTCGCTGGACGACCCGCTCGCGGGCGGCGGGCCGCTCGCGCCGGCGGACCTGCGCGGGCGGCCGTTCATCCTCGCCGAGCCGGACAGCGCGCTGCGCGACACGGTGATGGCGGCGTGCGCGGCCGACGGCTTCAGCCCGCTGCCGCTGTTCGAGGTCGCCGACCCGTGGACGGTGCGCTTCCTCGTGCGCGCCGGCCTCGGGGTCAGCCTCGTGCCGGCGTCCTGGCTCGAGCGCCCCGGGCCCGTGGTCGGCGCCGCGGACCTCGTCCCGCCGGCGCCGCGCCACCGGCTGTCGCTGCTCACGCCCGCGGCGGGCCCGGCGCCGGCCGGGCGGATCCTCTACGTGCGGCTGCTACAGGACCTCGGCGAGCTCCCGCTCGAGCCGTGAGCGCTGGCGCGAGCCGATGAGGCGCATGACCTCTTGGCCGCCGCGGAACAGCATCAGCGTCGGCATGGAGAGGACGCCGTAGCGCGCGACCGTCTCCGGGTTGGCGTCGGTGTCGAGCTTGACGATCCGCAGGTCGTCGCGTTCGGCGGCGATGTCCTCGAGGATCGGGTTCATGACGCGGCAGGGACCGCACCAGGCGGCCCAGAAGTCGACCAGCACGGGCTGCTCGGACTCGAGGACATCGGCGGTGAACCGGTCGTCGCTCACGGAGGGGAGGGTGCTGAGCATGGCCCCCACTCTGGCGGGCGCCGGCCGCCGGCCCAATAGGGATTCGTGATGGCGCCGATCAGCGCCCGTAGCGCTCCTTGCCGAGCACGAGCTGCTCGGGCAGGGCGGTGCGCGGCGGCGGCGAAGGATCGGCCAGGACGGACACCGTCTCGGCCACCGAGCGGGTCAGCGTCGCGGTGCGCCCGTCGCCGAAGTCAACGGCGACCTGCTCACCGGTCTCGGCCACGGTGCCCTCGAGCCCCGGCTCGAGCCCCTCGTCCTTGAACAGATGCAGCAGGTCCTCGGCCTCGTTCTCGAACCGCAGCACGGTCACCTTGCCGCCCGCCACCACGTCCGCGAGCGGGACGCCCTCGATCCGCTGGCCCGGCTCGATGGGATGGCCGTGCGGGCAGGTCTTGGCGTCGCCGATCGCCACCCGCATGCGCGCCTCCAGCACCGGCGACATCGCGTGCTCGAGCCGCTCTGCCTCCTCGTGGACGTCGTCCCACGGGATCCCGAGCACGTCGGTCAGGAAGCGCTCGATCAGGCGGTGCCGGCGCACGATGCCCTGGGCGTGCTCGAGGCCGTCGTCGGTGAAGTACAGCGCCTTGTCCGGGCCGCGCGTGATGTAGCCGTCGCGCTCCAGGCGCCCGATCATCTCGTGCACGGTCGGCGCCGACAGCTGCATGGCACGCGCCACGTTGGCGCCCGTCATGGGGAGGCCCGCCTCCTGGAGCCAGAAGATCGTCTGCAGGTACTCCTCTTCGGCGACGGTGGCATCGGCCATGGACGGATCGTATAGCTAGCGCTCGGCTTCGAGGCGGCGCCCGAGGGCCTGGACGCGCCCCTCGGCGAGCGCCATGAACGCGCGCGTCGCGGGCGAGAGGTGGGCGTTGCGGCGGGTGATGAAGGCGAACGTCTCGTAGAGCGGGGGCGCGAACGGGACCGAGCCGAGCCGGCGCGCGTACCCGCGCGTGGCCAGGATCGAGCGCGTGCTGAGGGTGTCGCCCAGGCCGCGCGCGGCGAGGTCGAGCGCGGCGGTGAGGTACTCGACCTCGATCTGCGGCTCGACGCGCACGCCCGCCTGCTGGGCGCGGTCGCGCAGCTGGCGGCGCATCGGGTCGAGATCGGCCCAGCGCGCGTCGTAGAGGATCAGCGGCGCGCGCGCGAGCGCCTCGATCGTGACCGGCTCGCGCAGGCGCTCGGGCTCGCACGAGACGTACTCGAGCTCCTCCCGCAGCGACGGGCGCACCTCGAGCCCGCTGTCCTCGACGGGCAGTACAACCAGCCCGGCCTCGAGCGTGCCGTTGCGCACCGCGTCGGCGACCTCGGCCGAGTTCTGGCCGATCGCCCGCACGCGGACCCGCGGGTAGCGCGTGCGGAAGTCCTGCACCAGGCCGCCGAGCAGGTAGTGGTGCGCGCTGCCGAACGTGCCGAAGGCGACGGTCCCGCCGGTGATGTCGCGCACCTCCCGGACCGACTCGAGCGCGTCCTGCGCGCCCGCCAGCGTGCGCTCGGCGTGCGGGCGCAGCAGCCGCCCGGCCTCGGTCAGCTCCAGCCGCCGCCCCGCGCGCGCGAACAGCGGCACCCCGAGCTCCGCCTCGAGCCGTCGGATCTGCTCGGACAGGCTCGGCTGCGCCATGTGCAGGGCGTTCGCGGCCGCGGAGAACGAGCCGTGGTCGGCCGCCGCGAGGAAGTACGTGAGCTGCTGCAACGTCAAGGCTGAGCCTATTGATCCTGGAGTCAATCAAGCCTACAGCGATGGCGCACAACGTCCGATGACCTGAGCATGATCACTCTCGCTCTCATCGCTCTCCCCGTGGTGCTGGGCGCGGCCGCAACGAAGCTCGGCGCCGAGGATCGGCCCGGCTTCGACGAGCGGCGTCCGCTCTCCTAGTAAGTTGGCAGCGCCCATGGCGCTGCCCCTGAAACCACCTCTCCTCCCCCAGCTCGCCCGCCCGGCCAAGACGTTGCCGGGCGGCGAAGGCTGGTCCTACGAACCCAAGTGGGACGGCTTCCGCGCGATCGCGTTCGTCGACGGCGGTGAGCTGTACCTGCAATCGCGCAGCGGCAAGCCGCTGCGGCGCTACTTCCCCGAGCTGTCTTTCCCGGACGGCCGCTACGTGATGGACGGTGAGATCGTCCTCTTCGACGATCGCGGCCGCCAGGACTTCGACGCGCTCGGCCAGCGCATCCACCCGGCCGAGTCGCGCATCAACATGCTCGCCGAGCAGACCCCGACGCGCTACGTCGCCTTCGACCTGCTCGCCCTCGAGGACGAGGTCCTCCTGGAGCTGCCGCAGCGCGAGCGGCGCGCGCGCTTGGAGGGCGTCGTCGACGAGCGCGTCGACCTCACGCCGTGCACCGGCACCGCGGAGGGCGCCGAGGTCTGGCTCCGCGAGGCCGAGGGCGTGATCGCCAAGCGCGCGGACGCCCCGTACCGTCCCGGGGAGCGGGTCGGCATGGTGAAGATCAAGCGCGTCCGCACGATCGACGCCGTGGTGATGGGCTGGCGACCGGGCAAGGAGGAGGGCACGGTCGGCTCGCTGATCCTCGGCCTCCACGACGAGAACGGAAAGCTGCGCCCCGTCGGCCACACATCCGGCTTCCCGGCCAAGGAGAAGCGCACGCTGCCGGCCAAGCTCGCGCCGTACGAGACCGGCAACCGCGGCATGGGCGACCCGAGCCGGTGGGCCGGCGACCGCGAGCTCGAATGGATCGAGGTGCGGCCCGAGCTCGTGATCGAGATCACGTTCGACCACACGAGCAACGACCGCATCCGGCACGGGACCAAGCTCGTGCGCTGGCGCGACGACAAGGCGCCCGCCGACTGCCGGATGGACCAGCTGCAGTCCTAGTCCCGCCGCGCGCGGCTGGGCTGCACGCGCTTGGGCTCGCCGGGCTGCTTGGCGAAGTGGATCGGCCACGGCGCGTCCTGCAGCCCGCGCTCCTCCTCGTCGGCCCGCGCGAGCGCCAGCAGGCCGTCGAGCGAGCCGGCGTGCGCGTCGATGTCCGCGGACGGGTCGCCGCGCTCGGCGAGCCGCTTCGGCACGGTGTCGATGCGGAAGTCGCCCGGCTCGCAGTCGGCCACCTCGTCCCAGTCCAGCGCGCAGCCCACCCGCGCGTCGGGCACCGGGCGGACCGAGTACGCGCTCGACACCGTGTGGTCCTTGGCGTTCTGGTTGTAGTCGACGAACACCGAGCCGTGCGGGCGCTCCTCCTTCCACCACCTCGCGGTGGCGAGGCCCTCGCCGCGGCGCTCGACCTCGCGCGCCAGCGCCACGGCCGCGCGCCGCACGGTCGTGAAGTCCCAGCGCGGGTGGATCCGCACGGGGACGTGCATGCCGCGCGAGCCCGACGTGCTCGGGTAGCCCCGCAGGCCGTGGTCGGCGAGCACGTCGCGCACGATCAGCGCCACCCGGCGGACGGCGTCCCACGCGGCGCCGGGCGTCGGGTCGATGTCGACGCGCAGCTCGTCCGGGTGGTCGAGGTCGGCGCGGCGGACGGGGTGGGGGTTGAAGTCGATGTTGCCGAGCGACACCGCCCACACGAGGTGCGCCGCGTCGACCGGCACGAGCTCCTCGGCGGTGTTCCCCGACGGGAAGGTCAGCACCGCGGTCTGCAGCCACGGCGGGCGCTTGGCGGGCACGCGCTTCTGGTAGAAGGGCTTCTCCTCGATCCCGCCGGCGTAGCGCTTGAGGACGGTCGGGCGCTCGCGCAGGTGGTTGAGCACCGCGTCCGCGCAGTCGACGTAGTAGTGCGCCAGCTGACCCTTGGTCACCCCCGCCTGCGGGAAGTAGACCTTGCCGGGGTTCGACAGCGGCACATCGACGCCGTCGAGCTCGAAGACCTCCTGAGTGCCCCGCGCCATGGCGGAAAGCCTGACACGATGCGGCGATGGCGGTGCGTGAGCGCCCGGTGCTCGTCGCGCCCGACTCGTTCAAGGGCACGTTCAGCGCCGCCAGGGTGGCGGGCGCGATCGGCCGCGGGCTCGAGCGCGCGGGCCTGATGCCGCCCGACCTGTGCCCGGTCGCCGACGGCGGCGAGGGGACCCTCGACGCGCTGCTGCCCCACCTCGGGGGCGAGCTGATCGGCGTCGAGGTGAGCGACGCCCTGGGCCGCCCGGTGCGCGCGGGCTTCGCGCTCGTGGAGGACGGCGGCACGGCGCTCGTGGAGACGGCCGCCGCCAGCGGCCTGTCGCTCGTCGCCGAGGACGAGCGCGACGCCTGGGCGGCCTCCACCCGCGGCACCGGCGAGCTGATCGCCGCCGCGGTCGGCGCCGGCGCGCGGGTCGTGCTGGTCGCCGTCGGCGGCTCGGCCGCCACCGACGGCGGCGCGGGGGCGCTGGAGGCGATCGCGGAGGCCGGCGGGCTGCGCGGCGCGCGCGTCGTCGTGCTGTGCGACGTGCGCACGCCGTTCGAGGCCGCCCCGCGCGTGTTCGGGGCCCAGAAGGGTGCCGACCCGGCGATGGTCGCGCGGCTCGAGCGCCGCCTCGACGAGCTCGCCGCGACGTTCCCGCGCGACCCGCGCGGCGTGCCCATGACCGGCTGCGCGGGCGGGCTGTCGGGCGGTCTCTGGGCCGCCTGCGACGCCGTCCTCGAGCCGGGCGCCCCGTGGGTGCTCGACGCGCTCGACTTCGACGTCCGCATGCGCGCCGCCCGCGCGGTGGTCACCGGCGAGGGCAGGCTCGACCAGCGGACGCTGCAGGGCAAGCTCGTGGGCGAGATCGGCACGCGCACCCGCCAGGCCGGCGTGCCGCTGCACGCGATCGTCGGCCGCGACGAGCTGGACCCGTTCGGCAAGCGCATGATCGACCTGCAGGTCGTGCTCGAGGCGACCACCCTCGCCGAGCTCGAGGCGGCGGGCGAGCGGCTCGGGGAGGCATTGGCCGCGGGGCGGGCCTAGCGAACGCAATACACCCCCTCGCCGCCCGTCTCGCCCACCCCTTGCCTGCCCGCCTTTCAAACCGCGCGTCCCCGTGAATTCGTCCCCCCCACCCGGGGGTTCGGACGATCCGGCGGCTTGCAGACCGAGCGCAAGGCGGCTGGAGTGCCCCGCGATGCGCGTCGACGCGTTACAGCTCACGCGGGAGCCGCCCGACACCCGCCGGGCCGCCGAGTTCGAGGGCGAGCCGATGGTGCAGAGCTTCCGCGTCCCGCTGCCCGGCGGCGGCGCCGGGCGGGCGTGGATCACGACCGCCGAGGCGCTGACGGTGCCGGGCTTCGGCCGCGCCTGGGTCGCCGAGCGGCTCGCGGAGGCCGACGAGGCGGCGGTGGAGCAGGGGCTGCGCCTGCGGCTATTCGAGCCCGCGCTCGCTCTCGCCGCCTAGTGGTTCCGGCCGGGGCCACTTAGAGCTCCTTCTCGAGCCAGGCGTCGCGGCGGTCGTCCACGACGAGCTCCTCGACCGGGCGGTAGCCGGCCGCGGCGTAGAGGCGGCGGCCCTCGAAGAGCGCCTCGGTCGTCAGCAGCCGGATCCGCCGCGCTCCCTCGGCCGCCGCGAGCCGCTCGAGCTCGGCCAGCAGGTGCCGGCCGTGGCCGCGGCGGCGCGCGTCCGCGGTCACGAACATGCGCTTGATCTCCGCGACGTCGGGGGCGAGCAGCCGCATGCCGCCGCAGCCCACCGGCCGCCCGCCGGCGTAGAGCACGAGGAACGCGGCGCCCGGCTCGTCGAACGTGCGGTCGGTGGCGAAGATCGCCTCGCTCGGCTCGAACGCCGCGCCCAGCCGCTCGCGCACGAGCGCCACGTACTCCTCGAACAGCGCGCACCCGGCCGGGCCGTGCGCAGGCTCGCGGCGCAGGTCGGTCGCGGGCACGGGGCGCACGACGAGCACGACAACGTCGTCGTGGCGCTTGCCCGCCCAGCGCTCGGCGTCCGCCTGGATCAGCCCCGCGAGCGGCTGCGCCGCCAGCGTGCGGGCGTGCTCGGCGAACAGCGCCGGCAGCCGCGCGTCGGCGAAGAACTCGTGCTCGCGCCGCGCCTCGAGCAGCCCGTCGGTGGCGGCGAACAGCGTGTCGCCCGGCGCGAACGCGACCCGGTGCTCGACGTGCCCGCCGTCCTCCTCGATCCCGAGCGGCAGGCCGCACGGGGCGAGCTCGTCCTCGCCGCCGCCCGCGCGCAGGATCCGCGGGGGCGGGTGGCCGGCGTTGCAGTAGCGCAGCGCGCCGGCCTCGACCACGGCCAGGAACGCCGTCGCGAAGCCCGCGGGGGGCAGCCGCCGGCGCAGGATCCGGTTGGTCTGCGCGAGGACCTCGGCGGTGCTGTGCGTGTCCCATGCGCGCGCCTCGACGAAGAAGCGGACCATGGCGCTCATCGCGGCCACCTCGAGCCCCTTGCCGCTGACGTCGCCGATCAGCACCGCGAGCGCCCCGGAGGGCAGCCGCCAGACCCCGAACAGGTCGCCGCCGCCGACGTCGTGCCCGACCGGCTCGTAGACGAGCCCGACCTCGAAGCCCGTCAGCGCCTGCGGCGGCTCCGGCACGAAGCCGCGCGTGAACGCGTTCACGACCCGCCGCTCGCGCTGGAAGTCGAGCGCGTTGGCGATCGCGCCGGCGGCGCCGAGCGCGAGCGCGGTCAGCCGCCGCAGCTCCGCCGTGCCGAAGTGATCCGTGGCGTCGTGCGCGGCGCTCAGCACCCCGAACAGGCGGCCGCCGAGCGCGACCGGCACGTGGACGAAGGAGCCGGCGGCGTCGCGGCCGAGGTAGGGCTCGCCGGTGCGCGCGGCGCGGCCCACCCGGCCCTCACCCGGCCGCACGCGCGCCCGCGCCACGTGCTCGGGAAAGCCCGCGTTGGCGACGCCGCGCAGCTCTCCCACCATCGGGTCGAAGCGCCGGAACACGACCTTCGTCGCCCCGGTGAGGACGCCGGCCTGCTCGACGATCGAGCGGTAGACCGCGTCGGGCTCCAGCGACGCGGCGACGGCCTGCCATGCGCGGTTGAGCAGCTGCTCCTCCTGGGTGCGGCGCGACTCGCGCTCCAGCAGCTCCGAGCGCTCGAGCGCGAGCGCCGCCAGGCGCGCGAACACCGCGACGGCGCGCAGGTGCTGGTCGCGCAGCGGCGCCCGCGGCGGGTGCGAGGAGATCACGAGGACGCCCAGCGTGCGCCCGGACGCCGTGCGGACCGGGCAGGACACGAAGCACCCCCGCCGGTACCAGTTCCACGCGAGCGCGGCGTGCTCGGGGTCGAGCCGCTCGTCGAGGCGCTCGCGCAGCGCGGCGGCGCCCGACCACTTGTCGAGGCGCGGGATCAGCAGCGCGCTGCCGCGCTCGATCGCCGCCTCGGTGACGCCCGGGCGGCGCCGGTCGTACGGGCGGGCCAGCAGCGGGGCGAACGCCCGCCACGCCTGGTCGGAGGCGAACCACGCGGCCGCCGGGCGGATCTCGCCGCGCGGCGAGTCGACCACCTCGAACGCCACGCCGCTGACGTCGATCAGCGCCCGCAGCTCGCCGATGATCTCCTCGAGCGTGTCCCGCAGCCACTCCGCCGAGCCTTCGGCGTGCGTGATCCCCCGATCCGCGGGAACCGCCGAGATGTCCGTCGGGCTGTGGATGCCGCTCCCTCCAGGCCGACGATAGAGCAGCCGGAGAAACGTTGCCAGCGGCGGCGCTCAGGCGTGCCGCGCGGTCGCAACCGCCACGGTGGGCAGCGCGAGCACGAACTCGGCCCCGCCGCCTTCGGCGTTGGCGGCGCGCACGCTCCCGCCGTGCTGCTCGGCGACCTGGCGCACGATCGCCAGGCCGAGCCCGGAGCCGGTGCGCCCGCGCGCCGACGCGCCGCGGTAGAAGCGGTCGAAGATGTACGGCAGGTCCTCCTCGGCGATGCCCGCGCCGTGGTCGCGCACGCGCACGCCGTCAGGACCCGCGGACACCTCCACGACCGCGCCCGGCGGCGAGTGGCGGGCGGCGTTGTCGAGCAGGTTGTTGAGCGCGCGCGCGAGCCGGCCGCGCGAGCCCTCGACCACCGCCGGCTCGAGCGTGCCCTCGAAGGCGACGCCGGGCGCGTGCCGGTGCGCGCGCGCCACGGCCTCCTCGACCAGCTCGTCGAGGCGCACGTCCTCGGTCTCGCGCCGCGGCTCGTCGCCGCGCGCCAGCTCGATCAGGTCGGCGATGAGCGCGCCCAGCTCCTCGATCTGCTCCTCGACGTCGGCGAGCAGCCGCGCGCGCTCCTCCGGCGCCAGCGTGTCGTGCTCGGCCAGCACCTCGATGTTCGTGCGCAGGCTGGTCACCGGCGTGCGCAGCTCGTGCGAGGCGTCGGCGACGAGCTGGCGCTGGGCGCCGATCGAGCGCTCGAGCGTGTCCAGCATCGCATTGAAGTGGGCGGCCAGCTCGCCGACCTCGTCCTGGGTCTCGACCTCGATCCGCCGCCCTAGGTCCTCGGTCGCCGCGATGTGGCGCGCCGCCTCGGTTACGTGCACGATCGGCGCCACGACGTTGCGGGACACGAGCCGGCCGAGCGCGGCCGCGAGCGCCACGCCGCCCGCGCACACGAGCAGCAGGATCAGGCGCAGCCGCGCGAGCACGGAGTCGACCGACTCCAGGGAGCGGGCGAGCTGGACGGCGCCGCCCGGCAACGGCACGGTCAGCACGCGCAGGTGGACGCCCTGGACGTGGTCGTCCGCCAGGAACGGCCCCTCGCGGCCGGACGCGACCGCGCGCGTGCGCGCGCCGACCGGCAGCTCGAGATCGGTGCCGGCGAGCAGCCCGCGCACGTCGCCGTTCGCGTCGACGACCTGTACGTACGGGGCGCCGCCGCCGCGGCGGGGCGCGAGCGGGCGGAAGCGCTGCCGCAGGCGGTCGAGCGGGCCGAACGGCGGCGGGCCCGGGTCGCCGGTGCGGACCTGCTCGACCAGCGCGTCGTCGACCTGCCCGCGCAGCTCGCCGCGCACGGCCAGGTAGGCGACCGCCGCCGCCAGCGCGACCGCGACCGCGACCGCGAGCGCGGCGGCGATGGTCAGGCGACGGCGCAGCGGCATGTCAGTCGCGCAGCACGTAGCCGACGCCGCGCACGGTGTGCAGCAGCCGCGGCTCGCCGCCCGCCTCCGTCTTGCGGCGCAGGTAGCCCATGTAGACGCCGAGCGAGTTCGAGCTCGAGCCGAAGTCGTAGCCCCACACGCGCTCGAAGATCTGCGAGCGCGTGAGGACCTGCCGCGGGTGCTCGAGGAAGAGCGCAAGCAGCTGGAACTCGGTGCGCGAGAGCTCGAGCCGGCGGTCGCCGCGCCATGCCTCCCAGGCGCCGCGGTCGAGCGACAGGCCGGCGAAGCGCAGCGCCTGCCGGGCGCCGTCGTCGGGCCCCTCTGCGCGCCGCAGCAGCGCGCGCAGGCGCGCCTTGAGCTCCTTGAGCGCGAACGGCTTGACGAGGTAGTCGTCGGCACCGGCGTCCAGGCCCGCCACGCGGTCGTCGACCGCGTCGCGCGCGGTCAGCATGAGCACGGGCGTGCGGTCGCCCGCCTCGCGCAGGCGCCGGCAGACCTCGAGGCCGTCGATGCCCGGCATCGCCACGTCGAGCACGACCGCGTCCGGGCGCGCCTCCGCGAGGCGGTCGAGCGCCTCGCGCCCGTCGGCGGCCAGCTCGGTCTCGTAGCGGTCCAGCCGGAGCGCGCGATCGAGCGCCGAGCGCACGGCCGGCTCGTCGTCCACGATCAGCACGCGTGTCATCCGGGGAGCCAGCATCGGTTTCCAACATAAGGATTCTCGAAGAGACACGGGCTCTTTAGAACCGCATGAGACTCGCTTCAGGCTCGGTTGACGGGACCGCGCTCTCATGGGCGCCATGCGAACCCTCGTCTCCTTCCTCGGCGGCGCCCTCTCGGTCGGCCTCGTCGTCGGCGTCCTCGCGGCCGCCGGCGTGGTCGACGACGACGCGGGCACCGCCGCTCCCACCACCACGAACACTCCGACCGCGCCGAGCACCGGCACGAACCGGACGGTCGCCGCGCCCTCCACGAACGTCGCCGCGATCTACAGGCAGGTATCGCCGGGCGTCGTCTTCGTGCAGTCCTCCGGCGGCGGCGGCCAGGCCGCCTCGGGCTCCGGGTTCGTGATCGACAAGCAGGGCCACATCGTCACCAACGACCACGTGGTCGAGGACTTCGACACGTTCAGCGTCCGCTTCGGCGAGAACGGCAAGCAGATCCCCGTGCAGCTCGTCAGCAAGGATCCCTCCTCCGACCTCGCGGTCCTGAAGGTCGACCCGAGCAAGGTGCCGGGCGGCCTGAAGCCGCTCGAGCTCGGCGACTCCAACTCGCTGCAGCCGGGCGACCAGGCGATCGCCATCGGCTCCCCGTTCGGCCTGGAGGGGACCGTCACCGAGGGCATCGTGTCCGCGCTCGGACGGACGATCACCGCGCCCAACGGCTTCCCGATCGCCAACGCCGTCCAGACCGACGCGGCGATCAACCCCGGCAACTCCGGCGGCCCGCTGCTGGACTCCAAGGGCCGCGTGATCGGCGTCAACTCGCAGATCGAGGCCGGCAGCAACGCCAACTCCGGCGTCGGCTTCGCCGTGCCGGTGTCCACGATCAAGCAGGTCGTGCCGCAGCTGGAGCAGGGCAAGACGATCCAGCGCGCCTACCTGGGCGTCTCCAACGGCGACACGCCGGACGACTCCGGCGCGCGGGTCGGCGCGGTCGTGCCCGGCGGCCCGGCGGACAAGGCCGGCCTGCGCGCGGGCGACAAGATCACCGCGATCGACGGGCGCGAGGTGCAGGACTCCGAGGACGTCTCGGCGGCGATCAACAGCCTCAAGCCGGGCGACTCGGCGCGCATAACCGTGGACCGCGACGGGAACCGGCGTACTCTGAGCGTGACGCTCGGCACCCGGCCCAACTCGCCGACCACGCGCTGAGCATGTCCAGCGAGACCAGGAGACTTCACGTGACCCCAGAGGAGCGGCGCCTGCACGCCTTGGACAGGCGGGAGGAGGCCACCCCGGCCCGCGAGGCCCATGACGCCCTCGAGTCGGCGCTCTTCGAGGTCAAGCGCGTGATCGTCGGCCAGGAGGCGATGCTCGAGCGCGTGCTCGTCGCGCTGCTGGCCGGCGGCCATGTCCTGCTGGAGGGCGTCCCCGGTCTCGCCAAGACGCTCACCGTCAAGACGGTCGCGGACGTGCTCGGCGGGTCGTTCAAGCGCCTGCAGTTCACGCCCGACCTGGTGCCGGCCGACCTCGTCGGCACGCGCATCTACCGGCCCAACAGCGGTGACTTCGACACCGAGCTCGGCCCGGTCTTCTGCAACTTCCTGCTCGCCGACGAGATCAACCGCGCGCCCGCCAAGGTGCAGTCGGCGCTGCTCGAGGTGATGCAGGAGCGCCAGGTCACGATCGGCCACGACACGCACAAGGTCCCGCAGCCGTTCCTGGTGCTGGCGACGCAGAACCCGATCGAGTCCGAGGGCACCTATCCGCTGCCCGAGGCCCAGGTCGACCGCTTCATGTTCAAGCTCGTCGTCGACTACCCGCCGACGCGCGACGAGGTGGCGGTCGTGGAGCGCTCGCTGGAGGGCGGCGGCCGCGCGCGCGAGGTGCTCTCGCCGGCCCAGCTCGCCGCCCACCAGCGCGCGGCCGCGGCCGTGTACGTCGACCGCCGGGTGATGGAGTACGCCGTCGCGCTCTCCACCGCCACGCGCGACCCCATGGAGCAGAACTGGGTCGAGTTCGGCGCCTCGCCGCGCGGCTCGATCAACCTCGTGCACGCCGGCCGCGCGCTCGCGCTGCTGCGCGGGCGCGATTACCTGCTGCCGGTCGACGTGCGCGACCTCGCGCGCGACGTCCTGCGCCACCGCATCGTGCTCACCTACGAGGCGCTCGCCGCCGGCGTCGACGCCGACCGCGTGCTGGACGACGTCCTCGAGCGCGTGCCGATGCCGCGCATCGAGCTCGCCCAGGAGCGTGTATACACGTGACCCCACTGACGTGAGTTTCGGCGCGCCGCTCCTGCTCGCCTCGCTGGCGCTCGTGCCGCTGGCCGCGGCGGCCTATGTGATCTCGCTCAAGCGCCGGCGCCGGTTCGCGGTTCGCTACACGAACGTCGACCTGCTCGCGAGCGTCGCGGGCCGCTCGTGGCTGCGCCACCTCCCGGCCCTGCTCGCGCTCGCCGCGCTCGCCGCGCTGCTGGTCGCGATCGCCCGCCCGCAGCGGACGGTCGCCGCCGAGCGGCGTGAGGCGAACGTGATCCTGGTCACCGACACGTCGGGCTCGATGCTCGCCGCCGACGTCAAGCCCACGCGCCTCGCCGCGGCGCAGGCGGCGGCCCGGACGTTCGTGCGCAAGGTGCCCGACGAGTTCCGGATCGGCGTCGTCGGCTTCGGCTCCACGGCCTCGCAGCTCGTCGAGCCGACGACCGACCACGCGCGCGTGCTCGCGGCGATCAATGGCCTGCAGGTCAAGGGCGCGACCGCGATGGGCGACGCGCTCGCGCTGGCGATCAACTCCGCGCGCGTCCCGGTGCCGGACGGCCTCGGCGGCTCGCGCCGGCTGCCGGCGGCGATCGTGCTGCTGTCGGACGGCGCCAGCACGCGCGGGCGCGACCCGATCGACGTCGACAAGCTCGCCAAGCGCTACAGGATCCCGATCTACACGGTCGCGCTCGGGACCCCGGGCGGCACGCTGACCCACACCGACGCCAACGGCGTCACCCGCACCGAGCGCGTACCGCCCGACAGGCTCGTGCTGCAGGACATCGCGCGCGACACCGGCGGCCAGTACTTCGCCGCGCCCGACGCCCAGCGGCTGAAGGCGGTCTACGCGAACCTCGGCACGAGGCTCGCGCACTTCAAGGAGAAGCGCGAGATCACCTCGGCGTTCGCGGGCGGCGCGCTCGTGCTGCTGCTGGCCGGCACCGGCCTCGGCATGCTGCGGATCGGGAGGCTGCCGTGAGCCGGCGGCGCATCATGCCGCCCGCCGCGGACCGCTCGCCGGACGCCCCCGGGCCCGGGCCCGTCCCGCCCGCGGTCCTGCGCTCGCTCGACCTCGCGCTGCTGCGCCGGGTCGAGAGCCTGATCCCGGGCGAGCACCTCACGCCGCAGGTCGGCGGCGGCACCGAGCTGGCGATGGTCCGCCCGTACTTCCCGGGCGACGACGTGCGCCACATCGACTGGAACGCGACCGCCCGCATGCAGGAGCCGCACGTCCGCGTGCACGTGGGCGAGCGCGCGCTGACGGCCTGGCTCGTGCTCGACGTGTCGGCCTCGATGGCGTTCGGCACCGCCGACCGCCGCAAGGCCGACGTCGCCGAGGGCGTCGCGCTCGCGATCGGGCACGTGGCGACGCGCCGCGGCAACCGCCTGGGGGTGCTGGCTTTCGGCGCGGGTGAGCCGCGTGTGCTTCGCCCGCGCCAGGGCCGGCTGGGCCTGCTCGCCCTGCTCGCCGAGCTGCGCCGCCAGGGCGAGGCCGACGGCGCCGGGCGCACCTCGCTCGGTGCGGCGATGAAGCGCGTCGCCGCGGCCGCGCGCCAGCGCGGGCTCGTGGTCGTGGTGTCGGACTTCCGCGGCGACCTGGACTGGGAGGGCCCGATGAAGGCGCTGCGCGCCCGCCACGGGCTGCTCGCCGCCGAGATCCGCGACCCGCGCGAGCAGGAGATCGTGCCGGCCGGCGACCTGTGGCTGGTCGATCCCGAGACCGGGCGCCAGATCCAGGTCGACACCCGGCGCCGGCGCGTGCGCGAGCGCTTCGCCGCCGCCGCGGCGGAGGACCGCGAGCAGGTCGCGAAGACGCTGCGGCGGGTGAGCGCCGACCACGTCGTGCTGTCCACGGACGGCGACTGGCTGCGCACGCTCGCGGGCCACCTGCGCCGCGGCGAGGCGGCGCTGCGTTCCGGCGCCCCGGCGCGAGCCGCGGTCGCCGCCCGGCTCCAGGCGGGGATCGGGACGTGACCCCGATGATCGCCACATCACTCCAGGCTCGGATGAGCGTCGCGGCGCCACGGCCCTCGATCGCCGCCTGCGTTCAGACGGGAACGGTCACGTGAGCTTCGCGGAGCCCACTCTCCTGGCCGGCCTCATCCTGCTGCCGCTCGCGGCGCTCGCGTACGCGGCGCTGCAGCAGCGCCGCCGGCGCGACTCCGCGGCGTGGGCCAACCCCGCGCTCGTGCCGGGCCTGGTGAGCGAACGTCCCGGCTGGCGGCGGCACATCCCGCCCCTGTTGCTGCTGCTCGCGCTGGCCGCGCTCGTGATCGCGCTCGCGCGCCCGCAGCGCACGGTCGCCGCGCCCCAGCGCGCCGCCAACGTGATCATGGTCACCGACGTCTCGGGCTCGATGAACGCCACCGACGTGCAGCCCGACCGCCTGACGGCGGCGGTGAAGGCGGCCAACACGCTGACCGACAAGCTCCCCCCGGCGTTCCGGGTCGGCCTCGTGACGTTCTCGGACTACGCCGAGCAGCGCGTCGCGCCGACCACCGACCGCTCGCAGGTCAAGGGCGCGCTCCGCCAGCTGTCGGCCGACGGCGGGACGGCGATGGGCGACGGGCTCCAGCGCGGGCTGACGTCGGCCCGCGCGCCGGTCCCGAACGCCGGCGGCAACGGCGTCCGGCGGCTGCCGTCGGTGATCGTGCTGCTCTCCGACGGCAAGAACACGTCCGGCAACCTCGATCCCGCCGAGGTCGCGCGCGAGGCCGGGCGGCTCCACATCCCGGTGTTCACGATCGCGCTCGGCACGCCGGGCGGCGAGGTCCAGCTGCGCGACTCGTTCGGGTTCCTGCAGCGAGTCCAGGTGCCGCCCGACATCGAGGGCCTCAAGGAGATCGCGCGGCTGTCCGGCGGCAAGGCGTTCACCGCGACCGAGTCCGAGAAGCTGCAGCAGATCTACGCCGGGCTGGGCACGCGGCTTTCCTCCAAGTCAGTCAAGAAGGAGGTCACGGTCGCCTTCGCCGCCGGCGCGCTGGCGCTGCTGATCGCCGCCGCCTCGCTGTCGATGCGCTGGTTCGGCCGGATCCTCTGACTCACGGGCCGAGACCGGGCGCCCTGTAAGGTGGACGCGGTGGACGCCGAGCTCCGCGACGTCATGGCCCAGGTTCGCCGGCGGACGCTCGGCCTCGTCGCGCACCTGGACGACGAGCAGCTGGTGGCGCCGTACTCGCCGATCATGAGCCCGTTGGCGTGGGACCTCGGGCACGTGGCCGCCTACGAGGACCTGTGGATCAACCACCGGCTGGCGGGGCGCGAGCTGCTGCGGCCGGGGCTCGCCGAGCTCTACGACGCGTTCGAGACGCCGCGCGCCGTGCGCGCGGACCTCGACTTCCTGCGCGGCGACGCGCTGCGCGAGTACATGGCGGAGGTCCGCGCGCGGGCGCTGGAGGCCCCGGTCGCCGACGGCGAGTTGCACGAGCTGGTGATCCGCCACGAGCTCCAGCACGCAGAGACGATGTTGCAGACGATGGCGCTCGCAGGGCTCGAGCCGCCGGCCTTCGCCGGTCCGCGGCCCGTCCCCGGGGACGGGCTGGAGCTCGTCGACGTGCCCGCAGGGCCCGCCGAGATCGGCAGCCCGAACGGCGGCTTCGCCTACGACAACGAGCGCCCCCGCCACACCGTCGACGTGCCGGCGTTCGCGATCGCGCACACGCCGGTCACCAACGCGAGCTGGCTCACGTTCACGGAGGGCGGCGGCTACGTGCGCCGCGAGTGGTGGTCGCGCGAGGGCTGGGCGTGGAAGGAGGAGTACGACATCACCCACCACGCGGGCGCCCGGACCGGGGCACCGGACGCGCCCGTCGTCCACGTCTCCTGGTTCGAGGCCGATGCCTTCGCCCGCGCGCACGACGCGCGCCTGCCGACCGAGTTCGAGTGGGAGAAGGCGGCGACCTGGGGCCAGCTCGAGGGCACCGGGCAGGTCTGGGAGTGGACGACGAGCACGTTCGCCGGCTACCCGGGGTTCGTGGCGCATCCGTACCCCGAGTACTCCGAGGTCTTCTTCGGCGACCGCTACCGCGTCCTGCGCGGCGGCTCGTGCGCCACGCACGAGCGGGTGGCGTCGCCGCAGTTTCGCAACTGGGATCTCCCGCAGCGCCGGCAGCTGTTCGCGGGGGTGCGGATCGCGCGATGAAGGCGGCGGCCGGCGAGGTCACGATCGTGTCGCGGCTCGGGCCGGGCGACGAGCGCTCGCTCGCCTACGACGTGCTCGACGGGCTCACGCGGCCGTTCAAGGAGATCCCGCCCAAGCACTTCTACGACGCCGAGGGCTCGCGCCTGTTCGAGCTCATCTGCGAGCTGCCCGAGTACTACCCCACGCGCACCGAGCGGGCGATCCTGACCGCGCACGCGGGCGCGATCGTCGAGGCGACGCACGTGGCCGAGCTGGTCGAGCTGGGCAGCGGCGTGCCGACGAAGACGCTGCTGCTGCTCGACGCGATGCGCGATGCCGGCACGCTCGACCGCTACGTGCCCTTCGACGTGTCGGAGGGCGTCCTGCGCGCGAGCGCCGAGCGGCTCGTGGAGGACTACCCCGGCCTGCGCGTGCACGGTGTGGTGGGCGACTTCGAGCGCCATCTGGACGCGCTGCCGCGCGCCGAGGGCCCGCGCGTGATCGCGTTCCTGGGCGGCACCATCGGCAACTTCCCGCCCGGCTCGCGGCGGCGCTTCCTGCGTGGCCTGGCGCGCTACCTGCGCCCGCAGGACCGGCTCCTGCTCGGCACCGACCTCGTCAAGGACCCGGCCGTGATCGAGGCCGCCTACAACGACGCCGCGGGCGTGACTGCGGCGTTCAATCGCAACGTGCTGGCGGTGATGAACCGCGAGCTCGGCGCCGACTTCGACCTCGAGGCGTTCGAGCACGTGGCGTTCTTCGATCGCCAGCAGGAGTGGGTGGAGATGCGCCTGCGCGCGCTGGCGCCCCAGGTCGTCCGGGTCGCCGCGCTCGATCTGACCGTGCACTTCGCGCACCGCGAGGAGCTGCGCACCGAGATCAGCGCCAAGTTCACGCCCGAGCGCCTGGCGGCCGACCTGGCCGCCGCCGGGCTGCGCCCGGAGCGCTTCCTGGTCGACCCGGACGGGCTGTTCGGGCTCTCGCTCAGCGGGCCTAGCGGCGCTCGGCGAGCTCGATGATCACCGCGTCGTACAGCAGCTCGGCGTCCTCCTCCGCCACGCGGACGTTCTCGCCGCGCACGTCGAGGTCCAGCGGCCCGACCCAGACGGCGCCCACGGGCGCGTCGCGCAGTGCCGCCCCGACCGCGATGCACTCCTCCGCCCGATAGCCGCGGGCGCGCATGACGAGCGCGACCGGCCCGTCGCCGGGCCGCACCTCGTGCTCCTCGCCGTCCAGCATCACGGCGTCCTCGTCGCCCTCGAGCGCGACAGTCTCGACGCCGGCGCGATCGCAGGCCTCGAACGCGCGCGGGGCGAGCTCGGAGTCCGCGAGGTCGGGTGAGTGGAGGACGCAGCGTAGCTTCATCCGATCCCGCGATCGCAGAATCCGAGCAGGAGATCGCCGCCGCGCTCAGCGCCTCGTAGCATCGGACGGCGATGGCCGTCGTGCGTGACATCGAGCCCTGGGACGCGCTGCTCGAGGCCGGGCGCGCCGACGAGCGCCTCGTCATGCAGGCGGCCCAGAACGCCCGCCCGGCGCGCACCGCGGCGATCCCGCAGGACCTGCACCCGGACGTCGCCGGTGCGCTGCGCGCGAACGGCATCGAGCGGCTGTGGAGCCACCAGGTGCAGGCGCTGGAGGCCGCGTGGGCGGGCCCGACGATCGTCACCAC
Source organism: Solirubrobacteraceae bacterium (assembly GCA_044865965.1). Classification (GTDB taxonomy): domain Bacteria; phylum Actinomycetota; class Thermoleophilia; order Solirubrobacterales; family Solirubrobacteraceae; genus Solirubrobacter. Next base: position 3,223 of record JBIOTP010000337.1, on the reverse strand, counting down.
CGGGACCGCCTCCGGCAAGTCGCTGTGCTTCAACCTGCCGGCGCTCCACGTGCTCTCGAGCGACGCCCGGGCCCGGGCGCTGTACCTCTACCCGGCCAAGGCGCTGGCGCAGGACCAGGCGCGCGCGCTGCACGCGCTCGGCGTCAAGCGCGTCCGGCCGGCGATCTACGACGGCGACACGCCGCGCGAGCAGCGCTCGGCGATCCGCCGCCGCGCGAACCTCATCCTCACCAACCCCGACATGCTGCACCTCGGGATCCTCCCAAACCACCCGGCCTGGGGCGACTTCTTCAAGAACCTCGCAGTCGTGGTGGTCGACGAGGCGCACGTCTACCGCGGCGTTTTCGGCTCCCACGTGGCCAACGTCCTGCGCCGGCTGCGCCGGATCTGCGAGTTCCACGGCACCTCGCCGCGCTTCCTGCTCGCGTCGGCGACGATCGCCAACCCGGGAGAGCTGGCCGAGCGGCTCACCGGCCTGCCGGACGTCGCGGTGATCGATCGCGACGGGTCGCCCGGCACGAAGCGCACGATCGCCATGTGGAACCCGCCGGTGACCGACGAGGCGACCGCGGCCCGCCGCTCGGCCCTGGCCGAGGCGGCGGAGCTGCTGGCCGGGCTCGTCGCCGAGGGCGCCCGCACGATCGTGTTCATGAAGTCGCGCAAGGCGGTCGAGCTGATCGCGAAGTTCACGCAGCTCGCGCTGGAGGATCTCGGGCATCCGAAGCTGGCGGAGCGGATCGCGCCCTATCGCGCGGGCTACACGCCTCAGCAGCGGCGCGAGCTCGAGCGCCGGCTGGTCGACGGCGAGCTGCTGGGCGTGGTGTCGACGGACGCGCTCGAGCTCGGGATCGACATCGGCGCGCTGGACGCCGCGATCTGCGTCACGTTCCCGGGCACGGTCGCCTCGCTGCGTCAGATGTGGGGCCGCGCCGGCCGGCGCGGGCGCGGGCTCGCGGTCTATGTCGCCGGCGAGGACGCGCTCGACCAGTTCTTCTGCCGCCACCCCGACGAGTTCCTCGAGCGGCCCGTGGAGGCGGCCATCCTCGATCCCTTCAACGAGCAGCTCTACGCCGCCCACCTGCTGTGCGCGGCCCACGAGGCGCCGCTGGACCCCGGCGACGCCCCGACGCTCGGCCCGAACTGGCGCGCGGCCGCCGAGGCGCTGGTCGGCGCCGGCGAGCTGCGCGAGCGCCCGGGCGGCACGTTCGTCCCGCGCCGCCCGGAGGAGTTCCCGGCCGCCGGCGTATCGCTGCGCAGCGCGGGGCTCGACGCGGTCGCGATCGTCGACGTCGGCTCCGGCGAGCTGCTCGGCACGGTCGAGTACGGCCGCGCGCCGACGACCGTCCACGAGGGCGCGGTCTACCTGCACGGCGGCCGGACGTTCGAGGTCGCGGCGCTCGACCTCGACGGCCGGCGCGCGCTCGTGCACCCGTTCTCCGGCAACTGGTACACGCAGCCCAAGCGCGAGACCGACACGCGGATCGAGCGCGTGCTCGATCGCCGCACGGCGCTCGGCGTGCCGCTGTCGTTCGGCACGGTGGTCGTCACCGACCAGGTGCTCGCCTACCAGCGCCGGCGGCTGTCCGACCACGAGGCGATCGACCTGGTCGGGCTCGACCTGCCGCAGACCTCGTTCGCCACCCAGGCGCTGTGGTACGAGCTCGAGGAGGACGTCGTGCCGCCGGACGACCTGCTGGGGGCGCTGCACGCCGCCGAGCACTCGCAGATCGCGGTCCTGCCGCTGCTGGCGATGTGCGATCGCTGGGACATCGGCGGCCTGTCCACGAACTTTCACCCGCAGACCGGGCGGCCGACGATCTTCATCTACGACGGCCACCCCGGCGGGATCGGGATCACCCGCCGCGGCTTCCAGGCGTTCGAGACGCTCGTGGCCGACGCCCACCGGCTGGTCGGCGAATGTTCGTGCGAGCGCGGCTGCCCGTCGTGCGTGCAATCGCCCAAGTGCGGGAACCTCAACGAGCCGCTGTCGAAGGCGGGCTGCGTTGACCTGATGGCCGGGATGCTCGCCGCGGTCTGAGCCCCGCCCCGCGCGTTTTGAACGCGTATCCGAGCGACGTTCCGGCGATCGCCATCCATCCTGGGCGGCCATGTCAATTCCGACCACCATCGCCTGATCCTCCGCGCGGCGCTCGCCGGACGAGCGGATCTCCTCGGCGTCGGCTGCCTGGCCGCGGAGCTGCTCGCGAGCGCGACGGTGCCGACGTTCTGGGCGCTGCTGCCCGTCTGCGCGCTGGGCGGCTTCGGGAACGGCTTCGCGCTCGTGCACGACCGCCTGCTGCTGTCCGACGCCGTCCCCGAGACGCTCCACGGCCGCCTGTTCGCGCTGCAGAAGACCTGCACGTCGGCCGCGTTCGCGCTCTCCTACGTCGGCGCGGGGGCGATCATCGCCGCCGCCGGCGTGCGCGTGGCGTTCATCGCCGCCGGACTGCTGCTCGTCGCGGTGCTGATCGCCGCGGTGCCGCGCCTGCGCGCGGCGTGGCCGGCGCCGGCGGCCGTGGCGGTGCCCGTGTAGGCGTTTCGCCGCCCGGTGGCGGGGCCGGCGAACGGCGGCAGGTGAGGGGGAGCCTGAGCCGCCTCGGGGGTGATCGAACGAGGTCGGCGCATCGGCGACTGAAGCCCTGCGGCGCGCGATCGATCACGTTCGGTCAGACGCGCTGGGGGTGGCGTAACTAGGTGTCGCATACCGACAGTTACTTGCGTCACCCCCAACGCGGCGATGATCGATTCGCCGCGCCACTCCGGGCTCGCCCCTCACCTGCACGCAGTTCGCCGGGGCTACCCCGCCGCCCAGGCCTGCAGGTCCGGCAGCGGGTCGATCGGCCGGGACGCGTCCGACGCCCACCAGCCGTCGGGCCAGATCTCGAAGTGCAGGTGCGGCCCGTCGGCATCGCCCGTGGCGCCGACGGCGCCGAGGCGCCGCCCGGCGGCGACGGGCTGGCCGCGCTGGACGGCGACGGAGCCCTCTTGGAGGTGCATGAAGACGTAGTCGCGGCCGTCGTCGGCGCGCACGACGCCGTAGTAGCCGGCGCCATGCTCCTGGTAGGCGCTCCAGTGGATCGCACCGGCGCGCGGCGTACGACCGGCGTGCCCTCGGCCGCCACGATGTCCTGGCCCTGGTGGCTCTGGCCGGTGCGGGCGGCGCCGAAGCGCGCCTCGGGCCCGCCGAAGCTCCACGGCCCCCGGACCGGGAACAGGCCCGGCA
>JBIOTP010000336.1:0-2587 GCA_044865965.1 Solirubrobacteraceae bacterium | reverse complement strand
CCTCCATCGCCCGCTGGGCGCGCGCGGGATCGCCCTTCTCGATCGCCGCCACCAGCGCCTCGTGCTGCTCGACCATCGCCGAGTGCACGACCGCGCCCTTGAGCGCGAGGATCAGCGACGGCTGCAGGACCTCGAAGATCCAGCCCGTGAGCGCCTCGACCATCCGGTTGCCCGAGGCCGCCGCGATCGTGCGGTGGATGTCGGCGTCGGTGGCCGCAAACGCCCTGAGGTCCTGGGGCGCCGCCGCGCGCTCGGAGCGCACCGCCTCGCGGAGGCGCTCCACCGTCGCCTCGTCGGGCTGGTAGGCGGCGCTGCCGGCCAGCGGCACCTCGAGCAGCAGCCGCGCGTCGAGCAGCTCCTCCAGCGACACCGCGCCGGTCTCCAGCATCATCGCGATCGCGTCGCTGAGGCTGCGGCTCATCCCCTGGTCGGCGGTGTGGGCGACGAAGATGCCGCCGCCGGGCCCCTTGCTGGCGCGGATCAGGTTGCCGCTCGAGAGCAGCTTCAGCGCCTCGCGCAGCGTTGGGCGGCTGACGCCGAACTCGGCCGCCAGGTCCTCCTCGCGCCCGAGGAAGTCGCCCGGCCCGAGCCCCGCGCGCTGGATGTGGTGCTGGATCTGCGCCGCGACCTGCTCGCTCGCCCCGCGGATCGCGCGCGGCTGCAGCGGCGAGGCGCTCACGACGTCCTCCAGCGCACGGCGCGCTGGTCGACCACCCGGCGCGACTTGCCGTCGGTGCGCGGGAGCATCCCGGCCGCCACCGGCACCACGCGCACGCGCAGCCCGAGCTGCTGGCGCATCGTCTCCTGCAGGGAGCGCGCGCCGCCGCCCTCGGGCAGCTCGACCTCGAGCTTGATCTCGTCGAGGCCGCTCGGCGCCGTGGAGAACGTGATCCGGAACTCGCCGGCGCCGTGCACGCGCCGCACGGCCTCCTCGATCGCCGACGGGTACACGTTCATGCCGCGGATCACGACCATGTCGTCGGTCCGGCCGACGATCCCGCCCGGCAGCCAGCGCCCCTCGTGCCCGGCGGGGCAGCGGTCCTCGCTGCGCACCACGACGTCGCCCGTGCGGTAGCGCAGCACCGGGAAGCCGGTCCGGCCGAGCGGCGTGAGCACCAGCTCGCCGCGCTCTCCGGGGGCGACCGGCTGCAGGTCGTCATCGAGGATCTCGCACACGAACTCGCGCTCGTCCACGTGCAGCCCGTGGCCCTCGATGCACGGGGAGCCGAACGGCCCCACTTCGGTGAGCCCGGCGTGGTCGACGCAGCGCGCGCCGAAGCCGTCCTCGATCCGCGCGCGCACGGACGGCTCCGAGGCGCCCGGCTCCCCGCCGGCGTGCACCAGCCGGACCGTTTCGAGCGCGTGCTCGAGGCGCTCCTCGACGGCCACCTCCAGCAGCCGCAGCGCGTAGGTCGGCGTGCACCAGACGACCGTCGCCTCGACCTCGGCGATCGTCTGCAGCCGCGCCACCGAGGTCATGCCGCCCAGCGGCAGCGCCAGCGCGCCCACGCCGGCGAGGCTCTCGGCGGCGTTCCAGAAGTGGGCGTAGGGGCCGAACGAGAACGGCAGCGCGACGCGGTCGGCGGCGCCGACGCCGATCGACCGCAGCGTGCTCGCGTAGCAGTCGCGCCGCCACGCCCAGTCCTCCGCGGTGTCGAGCACGCGCAGCGGCCGGCCCGTCGTCCCGCTGGTCTGGTGCATGCGCGTATAGCGCTCGAGCGGATAGGTGAGGTTGGTCCCGAACGGCGGGTGGCGCTCCTGGTCGTCCACCAGCTCGCACTTGGCGAGCGGCGGCACGTCCTCGAGCCGCGTCGGCGTGGCGCCGCCGAGCCGGCGGCGTTGGAACGGGTTGCGCTCCAGGACCAGCGCGAGCAGGTCGTCAAGGCGGTTCGGCATGCGCACATGTTCGCGCGCGCGAGGCGGATCGAGCCTGATTCACCCCGCCACCATGCGTCAGATCATTTAGATGATCTAGAGTAGAATCAGGCCCGGGGATCCAAGAGGAGGAGACGCTGTGAGGAGGATGAGCTGGGCATGCCTGGTGGCGCCAGCTCTCCGGCTCCACCGGCCGCAGCGTGACAGATCAGGCGATGCTGGCGTCGATCGTCAGCGCGCCGCGCGCCCTGGCGACCGACACGCGGTGATGCCCGTCGCGGACCGCGTAGCCGTCGCCGACCCGCACGACCGAGATCGGCGGCAGCGCGGCGCCGCGGTGCTCGGCCATCCAGACGCGCTCCCAGCGGCTGCGGGCGGCCGCGGAGGGACGGAAGCAGCGGTCGAACAGCGAGGCGCGGCTGGGCTCGACCGTGCCGCTGATCGCGTCCAGCGGGATCTCCCGAAGCCCGCGCTCGATGTCCGCGCCGGGCGGCCGTCGCTCGTCATAGACCGCGAGCCGGCCGCCGGCGCGCTCGCGGCGGACCCGGCGCATGAGCGCGGCCCGCCGCCGCGCCCGTATCTCGCGCGCGAACGCGCGCTCGGCGTCGATCCGGAGTGAACCTGTCAAGAGCATGGGTCCCATGCTGGCCTGCGACGCCGCGGCTCACATCGGGAAGATGGAGCGCGTTCATGGCGTGGGCACTTACCCCGC
>JBIOTP010000335.1:0-3562 GCA_044865965.1 Solirubrobacteraceae bacterium | reverse complement strand
GACCAGCTCCCAGGTCGAGAGAAACAGCGCCCAGTGGTTGACCTCGCAGGTGATCTCGATCCCGCGCGCCTTGGCGCGCCGGACCGCGTCGATCGAGCGCGGCGTCTGCATGTGCATCAGGTGCACGTGGCAGCCGCTGGCCTCAGCCAGCCGGATCAGCACGTCGCACGCGGTGTCCCAGATCACGCCCTCGCGCGCGGCGTAGGCCTGGGCGTAGGCCTGCGGCGTGTTCTCCCCGCGCGCGAGGACGTCGCCCTCGATGTAATCCATCAGCGCCTGGTCGTGCGGGTGGATCATGAACGGCAGCCCGGTGGGCGCGATCAGGTCCATCGTGCGCAGCAGGTCGCCGTGGTCGTGCATGCCCGTGCCCGCGGGGTGCGGATACGTGCGGCCGGTGTCGACGACCATGAAGATCTTGTAGGCGCGGATGCCGCGCTCGGCCATCGGCAGGATCTCGTCCGGGTCCGTGGCCGCGGGATTGTGGTTGTAGTCGACGATGGACTTCTCGGCGTACAGCGCCAGCACCTCGTCGAGCAGCCGGGCGCTCGAGGTCGGCGGCTTGAGGTTCGGCATCCCGAAGATCGTCGTCACGCCGCCGGCCGCCGCCGCGAGCCCGGTGGTCGTGATGTCCTCCTTGTGCGTGAAGCCCGGCTCGCGCGTGTGCACGTGCGGGTCGACCATCCCGGGCAGGACGAGCTTGCCCGTGGCGTCGACGGTGCGGCCGACGTCGGAGAGCTCGAGCCCCGGACTGACGACGCCCGCGATCCTGCCGTCCTCGACGAGGACGTCGGCGCGCCGGCGCCCACCGGGCAGCATGACCTCGCCGCCCGCGATCCGTAGGTCGATCCCCATGTCAACTGTCCTCTCTTCGCTCGATGGTGTCGGGAAGGCGGTTGCCGCTCCTGACCACGACGCCGCCGTTGCGCAGGTGCTCGTCGAACCACTCGACGACCAGCGGCGTGACGGTGGTCCAGTAGCGGTCGTAGGCCGCGTAGTGGGTCGTGTGGCGCTGCATCACGAGCCGGCGCGGGCCACGCGCGGCCTCGTAGAGCGCGACCGCGTGGTCGGTCGGCGTCGTCGCGTCGTCCTCGACGCCGATCACGAGCAGCGGGGTGGTCAGCTTTTCGGCGGCGTCGATCGGCCGGTAGGCGAGGATCTCGTCCGCGGCCGCCAGCGAGACCGCGTTCGGGATCCGGTCGTCCACGTCGGCCTTGACCGTGGTCGTCCGGCGCTCGGCGGTCGGGACCATGATCTCCTCGCGCGGGTGGACCCTGCGGCCCTCGCCGGTCGTCACCCTGGTCCGGCGGTCCTCCTCGAGCGCGGCCAGGAACGCGAGCCAGTCGGACTCCGAGCGCATCCGGTGCAGCCAGTCGCGCCCGTCGGCGACCGGCACCTGGCTGACGACGGCACGCACGCGCGGGTCGGCGCCGGCGAGCAGGATCGCGTTGCCGCCGCCGGTGCCGCCGGTGCCGAAGGTGCCGATCGCGTCGGCGTCGACGTCCTCGCGGGTCGTGAGGTAGGTGACCGCGTTGACGAGGTCCTCGAGCTGGCGGCGCGGGGAGAGCTCGCGCTCGCCGCCGGAGTCGCCGAAGCCGCGGTAGTCGATGACGAGGATCCCGTAGCCCGCTGCGGTCAGCGCCTCGTGGTAGCGGACGTAGAGCTTGGCGTCCTTGAGGCCGAGCCAGCCCGGGCCCTGGACGATCGCCCGCAGCGGTCCTTCTGGCGCGTCCGGCGTGCGCCAGAGCGCGGAGATCCGCTCGCCCTCGCTGAAGAACTCGACCGCGGTGGTCTGCACCGGCTCCCTTACGTCGGAATTTCGTAGTCAGGATATCGGATACAATCTAGCGCCCGAGCCAGAGCTGTATTCGCGACTCCTGGGCTACGCGTCGTCCCTGACGCGGATGACGAGCTCGTCGTCGTCGGCGCGGGCGGCGAGCGGCGCCTCGCCCGCCTTGTACGGGTCCGGCTCGGGTGGGAGCGGGCGGCGCGGGCGCAGGCCGGCGGCGAGCATCGCGGCGCCGCCCAGGATCAGGATCAGCGGCCACCAGTAGAGCGTCGCGGTGTCGCTGTCGGCGACGACGATGATGAACAGCACGAGGTTGAGCACGCCGAGGTACGCCGGGCCGGGCGAGCGGTCGAGGGCGCCGAACGCGACCAGCCCGAAGCCGGCGCCGAGCAGGACGACCTCCCAGATCCCCGGCAGCGGGTCCTCGCTGAGCGTGAACGGGTTCAGGGAGAAGACCGCGATCGCGGCGATCGCGAGGCCCCCGGCGTCGATCAGCACCTCGGCGTGGCGGCGCGCCGGCTCGCGCAGCGCGAGCGCGGACAGCACGAGGCCGGCCGCGTAGAACGCGAGCAGCCAGCGGTAGGGCGCGGCCGAGTTCGCCTCGAAGATCCAGCGCCAGGCGGTCAGGAGCGCGATGCCGCCCAGGATCGCGGCGATCAGCAGCGAGATCGCGCTGTTGCGCTCGAACGCGGGCCAGAGCGTCAGAGCCCCGGTGACCGCCGACGTCCACATGATCGCGCCCGCCGGGAAGTCGTCGAAGTCGGCGCCGAGCACGTCCGCCGCCGTCAGCAGGCCCGCGTACAGCAGCGCCGCGCCGGTCACGAGCAGGATCGACTGGTACGCGGGCGGTATGCCCTCCTCGTTGGGCGCCTGCGCGCCGAGCCAGAAGATCAGCCCGCCGGCGAGCAGCAGGATCACCATGTGCACCGCGTCCGGCAGCCGGTCGTTGAGCCGGAACTCCTCGAGCGCCACGCCGACGCCGAGCGCCACCGCCCCGGCTGCGATCAGCGGCCCGCGGTGAGGCGGCGGGCGGAGAAGCTCTCGGAGACCGCCCGCCAGGCTCATCGCCTTTGAGCCTATAGGCTCAGCCGCCGTGTCCGAGCTGGTCATCACCGAGGACCGCGAGGCGGTCCGTCACGTCGTCCTCAACCGTCCCGAGAAGCGCAACGCGTTCAACGAGGACCTCGTCCTGGCCGTCGGCGCCGCCCTGCGCGCGGCCGCCGACGACCCTGCTGTGAGGTGCGTCGTCGTGCGCGGCAACGGCCCGGTCTTCTCGGCCGGGATGGACGTCGCCGCGCTGGCCGCGGCGGCGGGCGCGCCCGAGCGGCTGCGGTCATTCCGCCGCGCGTGCCTGCAGGCCTGGAATCTCGCCGAGGAGATGACCAAGCCGACCGTGGCGTCGATCCACGGCGTCTGCCTCGGCGGCGCGCTCGAGCTGGCGCTCGCGTGCGACCTGCGCGTGCTGTCGACCGACGCATGGGTCGGACTGCCGGAGACGCGGCTGGGGCTCGTGCCCGACGTCGGCGGCTCGTCGCGGTTGCCGCAGGTCGTGGGCGTGGGTCGGGCGAAGGAGCTGATCATGACCGGGCGCGTGATCGGCGCGGCCGACGCCGAGCGGTTCGGGCTCGCGAACCGCGTCGCCGACGACGTGGCCGCGGCGACCGACGAGCTGGTCGCCGAGCTGCTCGCGTGCGCACCTGTGGCCGTGGGTCTGGCGAAGCGGCTGATCGACGCGTCCGCGCGGCCGGCGCTGTCCACGACCTTGGAGCTCGAGGT
>JBIOTP010000334.1:0-24019 GCA_044865965.1 Solirubrobacteraceae bacterium | reverse complement strand
GGGCGTGCTCGACATCGAAGAGGTCTAGAGGCTTGTCCGCCGGGCGCGGCCGCCTGGTCGTGTGCCCGACGCCGATCGGGAACCTCGAGGACGTCACGCTGCGCGTCCTCGCCGCGCTGCGCGAGGCGGACGTCGTCGCCTGCGAGGACACGCGCCACACGCGCGTGCTGCTCGCGCGCTACGGGGTCCAGGCGGCGCTCGTCAGCTACCACGAGCACAACGAGCGCGAGCGGGCCGCCGAGCTGGTCGAGCGCATGCGCGCCGGCGCGGTCGTGGCGCTCGTGTCCGACGCTGGCATGCCGCTCGTGAGCGACCCCGGCTATGTCCTCGTGCAGGGGTGCGTCGCCGCCGGCCTCGCGGTCGAGGTCCTGCCCGGCCCGTCGGCGGCGCTGGCGGCGCTCGTGGCGAGCGCGCTGCCCTCCGACGCATGGCGCTTCGCCGGGTTCCTGCCGCGCAAGCGCGCGCCGCTCGCGGAGATCCTGGGCTCGCCCGAGACCGTCGTCGCATTCGAGTCCCCGCGGCGGGTCGGCGCGTCTTTGGCGGTGCTCGCCGAGCTCGATCCCGAGCGCCCGGTCGCGGTCTGCCGCGAGCTCACCAAGGTCCACGAGGAGGTGGTGCGCGGCACGGCCGCCGAGCTCGCGGAGCGCTACGCAGACGAGCCGCCGCGCGGCGAGATCGTGCTCGTGATCGGCGGCGCGCCGGCGCACGAGGGGCTCGACCCGGCGGCGGTGGACGCGGTCCGCCGGCTCGTGGCGGCCGGCGCCCGTGCGCGCGACGCCGCGCGCGTCGTCGCCGACCTCACCGGCGCGCCCGCCAACGCGCTCTACCGCGCCGCGGCGACCTGATAGATCCCGATCATCCCGGCCGCCATGTGGCTCTCCACGCTAGCTTCCCCGCGATGACCAGGCTGCTGGTGGTCGGCGGCGGCGCGATCGGCGGGATCACCGCGGCGCAGCTCGCGGGCGACGTCGCCGTGCTCGACGCCAACGAGGCGCACGTCGCCGCCCTGCGCGATCCCGGGCTCGTCTACGAGCAGGAGGGCGTGTCGCACACCGTCCGGCTCGACGCCGTGAGCGCGGTGGAGGCGCTCGACGGCGAGTTCGACTTCGCGCTCGTGGCGGTCAAGGCGCCGCTGCATCGGGTCGCGCTCGAGCCCGTGGTCGCGCGCGGGGGGATCGGAGCGTTCGTCTCGCTCGGCAACGGGCTGATCCAGGACCGGATGGAGTCGATCGTGGGCGCCGGGAACCTGATCGCGTGCCTCGTCGAGTGGGGCGGCTCGAACGTCGGACCGGGGTGGCTGGTGCGCGACTCGCTCGGCGGGTTCGTGCTCGGGGAGCTGGACGGCGCGGTCCGCGCGCGCACGCGGGAGCTGGCGGCGTGCCTCGAGCCTGTCGGCCCCGCGCGGGTGACGGACAACGTGCGCGGCATGATCTGGACCAAGCTCCTGGTCAACAGCACGTTCACCGGGCTCTCCGCGGTGTCCGGGCTGCGCTACGGCGGGGTCGCCGAGCACGGCCGCGACGCGGTCTTCGCGCTGTGGGCGGAGGGTGTCGCGGTGGGCCGCGCCCAGGGGCTGGCCTTCGAGCGGATCCACGACCTCTCGCCGGACGCGTTCGACCAGGCCGCGCTGGAGCGGTACATGCGCCACTCGGGCAACGTGCGGCCCTCGATGCTGCAGGACCTCGATGCGGGGCGCGCGACGGAGGTGGACGTCGTCAACGGCGGCGTCGCGGCGCGCGGGCGGTCGTACGGGATCCCGACGCCGTGCAACGACCGCGTGGTCGAGCTCGTGCACTCGATGGAGCGCGGCGACCGCGCTCCCGAGCCGCGCTGGCTCGCCTACGTGAGCGAGGCGCAGACCACGAGCGCGACCGACACCTGAACGCCGGCGGTCACGAACGCCGCCGGGTGCAGCTGGGGGGCGAAGCAGATCGTCGCGAGCTCGCCCGGCGTCAGCAGGTCGAGGATGAAGAACCCCGCCGCCTGCGAGGCCACGCCGACCGCGCCGAACACCGCCGCGTTGTCTAGCCCGCTCCCGCCGGCGCCCGTGAAGAAGATCGCGAACCACAGCACCAGGCCGAGCGATGGTCATGAAGTCCTCGCCGGACATCTCCTCGGTGGTGTGCATCAGGTGCAGCCGGTCGCCCGGGAGATGCGGCCTGAGCTCGCGCCAGCGGCCCACGAGCGCCTCGTGGACGATGTTCCACTGGTCGCCGCCGTCGCCGAAGACGTCCTCGACCCAGTGCCACTGGACCGCGGTCTCGACCAGCGCGGTGGGTGTGTCGGCGTTGTACTCGAGCAGCTTGAAGCCCTCGGGGCCGTAGCCGAAGTCGAAGCGGCCGTAGAGCATCGGCGGCTCGCTCTCCCATGTCTCCTTGATGCGCGGGACGGCCCAGCCGGGGATGCCCATCCGGCTGAACAGGTTCTCCTCGATGATGTAGTCGCCCGCCTCGACCAGCATCTCCATGAGGAGGCGGACGCCGGCCTCCATCTCGTAGACCTCGGCCTCGGTGAGCGTGTAGGCCGCGGACTCGTGCCAGTAGGGCATCATCGAGCCGTCGGGGAGGTCGGTCCGCCAGTAGACGAGCCCCTGCTGCTCGATGATCGCCGGCCAGCCGGGCCGGGGCTCCATCTCGACGCGGTTCATCCGCCGCCCCCGGCATGCGCCACGGAGCGCCCGACGCCGCCGCGCCCGCCGGCGTTGCTGCCGAAGCCGCCGCGCTCGATGTTCTCGGACACGTTGGTGGAGGCGACGGCGGTGCCCCCGGCCAGGCGCGTGCCGGGACGCAACGCGCGGCCCGCCACGGCGGCCGCGCCGCCGTAGTACCAGAAGTACGAGGGGCTGGGGTTGTCGCAGTAGCGGTTCTCGACGATGCGGTCGCTCTGGTCGACGCAGTAGGCGGTCTCGTCGCGGCTCCCGCAGCCGGCGAACGCGGCGGCCAGCACGGGAACGGCCACGAGCGCGACATCGCGCGAGCGCCGGCGTGTCTTCACGGAGCCTTCTCCTCGATGGTTTGAAGGTCCTGCTGGGCGCGGCGCAGCGCGCTGACGACCTCGGGGTGCGAGACCTTCGCGCGCAGCTTGTCGAGCTCGTCGCTCAGGACCTGCAGTACGTGGTCGATGTCATCGTCGAGCTCCGGGGTGTAGGTGCGCTCCTCGATCCGCGCCTCATGGATCTCGTCCGCGAGGATGCCGGTGAGGATCGCGACGCACCCGATCCCGCCGGCCATCACGAACGCCGCCACCCAGCGGCCCAGGAAGCTCTCAGGGCTGTAATCGCCGTAGCCGACGGTGGTCAGCGTCACCGTCGCCCACCACACGCCGTCGAACCAGTCCGCAGCGGGCTCGAGCACGCTGTAGAACGCGCCGCCGACGCACACCGTGAAGGCGAGCAGCACCAGGCACGCACGGCCGGGGCGGCGTGCGATGAAGCGGCGCGTCAGCCGGCGGGTCGACGACTTCCGTGTCGTGGCGAGAACGGTCACACCCCTCGCGCGGATCGTGCCATCTCCCTCACGACAGCGCAACAAATCACGCATTTCCAGCGGTTTCGGGCGCCTTGCCCCGTATGGTCGGGGCATGCGCCGTACGACAACCGCCGCGCTCCTGCTCGCGTTCCTCGCGCTCGCGGTCCTGCTCGCGGCGCGCCGCGCGGAGGGAGCGCGCCGCTCGCGCGCCGCGCCGGCCCCCACCCGCATCGCCGCGTCGGCGGGTCACCTGCGCCGCACGGCGGTCCCCACCCGCCTCGCCGCGCCCGCCCGCGACGTGGGCGGCGCGGCCTGGCGCAGGCCGGTGGCGGGCGCCGTCGCGCGCGCGTTCTCCTATGCGGCCGACGACCCGTTCCGGCGTGGCTGGCATCGCGGCGTCGATCTCGCCGCCGCGCCCGGCGCGACGGTGCGCGCGGCCTGCGCCGGCCGCGTCGTCACCGCCCGGGCCGGCGGGCCGGCCGGCGGGGTCGTCACGCTCCTCTGCGGCCCCTGGCGCGTGACGCACCTTCCGCTGGCGGCCGTCGCCGTCCGCGCCGGCGCCCGCGTCCGCGCCGGCGCCCGCATCGGCACGCTCGGTGGCGCCGCCGCGCACCGCGCCGGCGCCCGCGTCGGCGCCCGCGTCGGCACCCTCGGCCGCGCCGCCGAGCACAGCGCCGGCGCCCGTGTCGGCACCCTCGGCCGCGCCGCCGTCCACCGCGGCCTGCACCTCGGCGTGCGGCGGGCGGGCGACCGGTTCGGGTACGTCGACCCGCTGCCGTTCCTCGCCGTGCCCCGGCCGGGTCCGCCGATCGCGGCCCCCCCGCCCTCTCGGCGGCGGCCGCCGATCGCCGTCCGCGGACCCGCGCGGCCGGTTCGCATCCCGCGGCTCGCGCCCGATCCCGCGGGGGTTCGAGTCCCGGCCGGCGGACCGGAGCTCGCGCCGTGGACCGCCTGGGCTGGGCTGGCGCTGGTCCTCGCCGGAGTCGCCGGCACGGGCGTGCGGCGGGTGCGTCGACGCCGGGCGGTGCAGGCCGTCGAAGTCTCGGAGGGGGTGGGCTACTAGCCTTCGACGCCGCGATGGCCTTCTACGTCACCACGCCGATCTACTACGTCAACGCGGCCCCGCACCTCGGGCACGCGTACACGACGATCGGCGCCGACATCCTCGCCCGCCACATGCGCCAGCGGGGCGAGGAGGTGTTCTTCCTCACGGGCACGGACGAGCACGGCGAGCCGGTGGCGCAGGCGGCCGAGCGCGAGGGCGTGACCGCCCGCGAGCTGGCCGACCGCAACGCCGAGCGCTTCAAGGCCCTGCTGCCGCGCATCAACGTCACCAACGACTTCTTCATCCGCACCTCCGACCCGCGCCACAAGCGCCGGGTCCAGGAGGTCATGCAGCTCGTGCACGACAACGGCCACACGTACAAGGGGATGTACGAGGGCTGGTACTGCCCTCGCTGCGCGGACTTCAAGACCGACAACGAGGTCGGGCCCGACCACACGTGCCCGATCCACAAGATCACGCTCGACCGGGAGCGCGAGGAGAACTGGTTCTTCCGCCTCTCGACGTTCCAGGAGCCGCTGGAGCGGCTCTACCGCGAGCAGCCCGAGTTCGTGCGCCCGCGCCAGCGCTACAACGAGGCGCTGTCGTTCATCACCGGCGGCCTGAACGACATCAGCCTCTCGCGCTCGAAGATCAGCTGGGGCGTGGACGTGCCGTGGGAGCCGGGCCACGTCTTCTACGTCTGGTTCGACGCGCTGCTCAACTACTACACGGCGCTCTCGTTCGCCCGCGACGGCGAGGACCTGACGCCGACGTTCTGGCCGGCGTTCCACATCATCGGCAAGGACATCCTGAAGTTCCACGCCGTCTTCTGGCCCGCGACGCTGATGGCGGCGGGAATCGAGCTGCCGAGGCAGATCTTCATCCACGGCTACCTGCTGATGCGCGACGCGTCGGGCGCGGAGCACAAGATGTCCAAGTCGCTCGGCAACGTGCTCGACCCGTTCGAGGTGATGGACCGCTTCGGCACCGACGCGCTGCGCTACTACTGCTTCCGCGAGGTCTCGTTCGGCCACGACGGCGGCGTGTCCACGATCACCTTCGGCGAGCGCTATGAGACCGAGCTGGCCAACGAGCTCGGCAACCTCGCCAGCCGCACGCTGTCGATGCTCGCCCGCTACCGCGACTCCACCGTGCCCGCGGTGGACGTCGACCCTGCGCTGGACGAGGACTTCGACGGGCTGGCGGAGGAGGTCGCCGCGCTGCTCGACCATTGCGAGATCACGCAGGCGCTCGATCGCATCTGGCAGCGCGTGCGGCGCCTGAACCGCTACGTCGAGGAGCGCGCGCCGTGGCGGCTCGCCAAGGACGAGGCCAAGGCGGACGAGCTCGACCGGACGCTGCGCTCGCTGGCGGAGGGGCTGCGCGTGGTCACGGTGCTGCTGAGCCCGTACATCCCCGAGACGGCGGACAAGCTGCTCGGCGCGCTCCGGGCGCCCGACCTCGCGCTCGCCGGCGCGCGCTTCGGCGCCCAGCCGGGCGGCGCGAGCGTCGAGCGGCTGCCGCCGCTGTTCCCGAAGCCGGAGTAGGCGACCGCCGCGCCGATCTCGACCGGGGCCTGCGTGAAAGACAGCCACACCCATCTCAACCGCGGGCTCGCGTGAACGACAGCCACACCCACCTCGATCGCGGACCCGCGCCCATTGGCGAGCTCGTCGCCGAGGCCCGCTCGGCCGGCGTCGACCGGATCCTCGCGATCGGCATGGACCCGCCCTCCTGCCGCGCTGTGCTCGCGGCCGCCGACGCCCACCCCGAGGTGTTCGCCGCGATCGGCCGCCATCCCAACGAGGCGACCGGCTACGACGACGCCGTGACCGCCGAGCTGCGCGAGCTCGCCGCCCACCCGCGCTGCCGGGCGATCGGCGAGACCGGCCTGGACGACTACCGCGACTACGCGCCGCGCGCCGACCAGGAGCGCGCGTTCGCCGCGCAGATCGCGCTGGCGCGCGAGACCGGCAAGCCGCTCGTCATCCACACCCGTGCCGCCGAGGACGACACGATCGGTGCGCTGACGCGCGACGCCGCCGGCCTGGACGTGATCCTGCACTGCTTCTCGATGCCCGGCCGCCTCGAGGAGTGCCTCGACCATGGGTGGTGGATCTCCTTCGCGGGCAACGTGACCTACCCGAAGAGCACGGACCTCGCGGAGGCCGCCGAGCGCGTCCCACTGGAGCGCCTGCTGGTGGAGACCGACGCGCCCTACCTGACGCCGCAGGAGGTGCGCAAGGAGCGCAACCGGCCGGCGTACGTCGCCCACACCGCCCGCTTCATCGCCGAGCGCCGCGGGATCAGCTACGCCGAGCTCGAGTCCGCGGTCGACGCGAACGCGGCGGCGCTGTTCGGCTGGTGAGCGGGATGCCGGCGCAGCAGCCCAGCCTGCGGCGGCTGCGGCAGTTCGGCGTGCGCCCGAACCGCGAGCTCGGCCAGAACTTCCTCGTCGACTCGAACATCCTCGACGTGATCGGCCGCGCCGCGGAGCTGTCGGGCGCGGACGTGGTGCTCGAGGTGGGCGGCGGGCTCGGCGTGCTCTCGGAGTACCTGGCCGAGCGCGCGGCGCACGTGCACGTCGTGGAAGTCGACCGCTCGCTCGAGCCCGCGCTGCGCGACGCGCTCGATCCCCACTCCAACACGACGCTGCACCTCGCCGACGCCGTCCGGCTCGACCTGTCCGCGCTGGACCCGGCCCCGACCAAGGTCGTCGCCAACCTCCCGTACGGCGTTGCCGCCACCGTGATCCTCCGGACGATCGAGCTGCCCGCCGTGGGAACGTGGGTGGCAATGGCGCAGAAGGAGGTCGGCGAACGCCTCGCCGCCGCGCCCCGCACGCCCGCGTACGGCGTCCCGTCGGTCCTCGCCCAGCTCGCCTGCGACGTCCGCGTCCTGCGCCCGATCGCCCGCACCGTCTTCCTGCCCGTCCCGAACGTCGACTCCGTGCTGGTCGGCCTGCGCCGCCACGGCCTGGCGGCCGAGCCGAGCCTGCGCGCGCTCGTCCAGCAGGGCTTCGCCCACCGCCGCAAGGCGCTCGCCCGCTCGCTCGCGCTCGCCCCCGGCGCCGCGCCCGGCACGCGCGACCGCGTCCGCGCCGCGCTGGAGGCCCTCGGCCACCCCCCCGACGCCCGCGCCGAGACGCTCAGCCCGAGTCAGTGGCGCGAGCTCTGGGAGCGCCTGTGCTGACCACGAGCGCCCCGGCCAAGGTCAACCTCTGCCTGCTCGTCGGCGCACCCCGCCCCGACGGCCTCCACCCGCTGGTCTCGGTCGTCCAGCCGGTCTCCCTGGCGGACGAGGTCACGCTGGAGCCGGCCGACGACGCCCGCCGCCGCGCGGGCGCCGGCGGCGAGGGGGCGGGGGAACGGGCCGGCGATAGCGGGCGGCGGGGGGTCGCCCGTGACGAGGTCGTGTGCCCCGGTGTCGACGGCGAGAATCTCGCGGCGCGGGCGCTTGCGGGCTTCCGGGCGGCGACCGGGTGGGCGGCGCCGCCGCGGCGGCTGACGATCGCGAAGCGGATCCCGGTCGCGGCCGGGATGGCCGGCGGGTCTGCGGACGCTGCCGCGGCGCTGCGGCTTGCGGCCGTGGACTCCGGCCTCGACGTCCCGCCCGGGCTGCCGATGTCGCTCGGCGCCGACGTCCCGGTCATGCTGCGCGCCGCCCGGGCGCTGATGACCGGCGCGGGCGAGCACGTGGAGGAGCTGCCCGGCGGCGTCCTCGCGCTCCTCGTCGTGCCGCTCGACGCCGCCCTGGCCACGCGCGACGTGTACCGCGCGTTCGACGAGGTCTCGCGCCCGCGCTCCGCCGGAGAGCTCGCCGAGGCGGCCGTGGCGCTGCGGTCCGAAGGCACGATCCCCGACGAGCTCGCGGTCAACGACCTCGAACCGGTCGCGCGGCGGTTGTGCCCGGCGATCGAGGCGGCGCTCACCGCGGCGCGCGAGGCCGGGGCGAAGCCGGTGATGGTGACCGGCTCGGGACCGACCGTGTTCGGCGTGGTCGCCGATGCAGACGCCGAGGCCGCGGCCGCGCGTGTGCGGGCGGCCGGGTTCCCGCGTGCGGTCGCCGCGACCGCCGTCGGGCCCGACCGCGCGATGGTGCGCCGGCCGTGATCGCGAGGGTCGAGGTCGCCGCGACCGCCGTCGGGCCCGACCGCGCGATGGTGCGCCGGCCGTGATCGCGGCGGTCAAGTTCACCTGGCTCGCGGCGGCGGTCGCGCTGGCCGGCTGGCTCGTCGTCCGCCGGGACCGGCAGGCGCGGTGGTTCCAGGCGGCCGGGATCGCGGCGATCGCCGGGCTCGTGCTCGTCGGCGCGGGCGTCGTCCACCTGCCGGACTTCCAGAAGCTGCTGGAGGACGCCGGGGAGGCGCTCGGCGAGTGGACGTATCTCGCCGTCGGCGTGCTCGCCTTCGCCGAGACCGGCGCGTTCCTCGGCTTCGTCGCGCCCGGCGAGACCGCGGTGATCGTCGGCGGGCTCGTCGCCGGGCAGGGCCAGATCTCACTCGTGGCGCTGATCGCCATCGTGTGGGCGTGCGCCGTCCTCGGCGACGTCACCTCGTACGAGCTCGGCCGCCAGCTCGGCCGCCAGTGGCTGCTGCGTCACGGCCAGCGGCTGAAGGTCACCGACGAGCGCCTGAGACAGGTGGAGAGGTTCTTCGAGCGCCGCGGCGGCGCCACCATCATCGTCGGCCGCTTCCTCGGCTTCGTCCGCCCGATCGCGCCGTTCATCGCGGGCGCGTCGCGGATGCCGTTCAGGCGCTTCCTGCCCTACGACGTGCTGGCCGCCGGCGCCTGGGCGACCACGTTCTGCGTGCTCGGCTACGTGTTCTGGCAGTCGATCGACCAGCTCACGACCTACGTCTCGCGCGGCCTGTTCACGTTCGCGACGCTGGTCGTGGTGATCGCCGGGCTCGTCGGCCTCGTGCACCTGCGGCGCGACCCGGAGGCACGGGCGACGGCGCGCGCCTGGCTCGACGCGCGCGCCGACCGGCGCGGCTGGCGGCCGGTCGCGCGGCTCGCCGGCCCGGCCTGGCGGATCGTCGGGCGGCCCACGGCGGGCGTCGCCGACGCGCTCGCGCGCTTCGGCCGCGAGCGGCTGACGCCGGGCGGCCTCGGCCTCGAGCTGACGACGCTGCTGGCCCTGCTCGCGGTCGGCGGCTACACGTTCTTCCTGCTCGGCTACGTGATCGGCGCGCCCGGCGAGCCGCGCATCGACCGCGCGGCGGCCGACATCACCGACCGCCTGCAGGCGCCGCCGCTCGTCGACGCGGCGAAGCTCGTCACGGTGCTCGGCTCCCTGCCCGTCGTGGCCGCCGCGGCGCTGCTGACCGCCGGGTGGTCGGCGCTGCGCCGCCGCGCCGCGGACGCGCTCGCGCTGGCCGCCGGCCTCGGACTGTCCTATGCCGCGGTGCACGTCGCCAAGGACGCCTACGACCGCTCGCGCCCGCGCGGTCCGCTCGTCCCCACCGAGCTCTCCGCCTATCCCTCGGGTCACGCGCTCTACGCGGTGACGCTGATCGCCTGCGCGACCGTTCTCGTGCAGGCCGGCATGGGCTGGGCGATCCGGATCGCGGCCGTCACCGTCGCCACGACCCTCGTCGCCGTCGTCGCGCTGACCCGCGTCTACCTGCGCGCGCACTACTTCACCGATGCGCTCGGCGGCGTCGCGCTGGGGCTCGCCGTCTGGGCCCTCGTCGGCGTCGCCGTCCTTTTCGCGGGACGCGTCCGCCACAATGGGGGGGCGTGAAGCTCACCGACGACCAGAAGACCTACGCCATCGCCGGCGCGGCCGCGCTGATCTCGCTCATCGCCTGGCTCACGCTCGTCGTCGTCCCGGCCTGGAAGTCGTACTGGCGCCTCCGCGACCGCCTGCTCGCGACGCTGCTGAGCGTCTACATCCTTGCTGCGTTCGTGCTCGGCGGGGCCGGCGTCGGCGCCGCCGCGCTCTGGTACTTCTCGGACCGGCTCTGAGCTCAAGGGCGGGCGCCCCGGTCGCGCCGGCGAACGGCGGGCATCGAAGGACAATGCCCGCCGTTGACGTTCGCCCGCGGCGAAAGGGGCGCTCGGCTCTAAGCTTCCCGGCGTGTCGATGCCGGCCCGCAGGGATGCCGAGGCGGCCATGCCCGACCTCGGCGCGCTCGAGGCCATCACGGACGCGGTCGAGTCCGGAGAGGGGCTGCCGGAGGTCGTCCGCGCCGCCGCCCGGGCCCTCGACGCGTCGCTGGTGCTGATCGACCGCTCGAGCTCGGTGCTCGCCGTCGCCGCTCGCTCCACCGCCGACGAGCGCGCGCTGATGCGCGACGCGCCCGGCGTGGCGACGCACGAGCTGCGCGTCGGCGATCAGGTGGTGGGCCGGCTGCGGCTGCGCCCCCGTGGCGACGAGCCGTCTGCGGCGCTGCTGCGGATCGCGACCACGCTCATCGCCTCCGAGGTGGAGCGGCTGCGCGCGCCCGAGCGGGCCTCGGAGGCCGCGCAGGCCGCGTTCCTCTCGGCGCTGCTGGACCGCCGTGTCACCGACCGCGGCGACATCGTCGCCCGCGGGGGCGAGCTGGGCGCCGACCTCGCGCACGGCGGCGCGGTGCTCGTGGTCCGCGCGCACCACTTCGCCCCCACCGACGACGACTGGCGCGCCCGCCTCCTGGCCACCGCCGAGCGGGCGGCGCGGGCGGGCGCCCCCGGTGCGCTGGCCGCCGTGCTCGACGGCCCCACGGACCCCGCCGGCCACGTGGTCGTGCTGCTTCCGACCGCCGACGACGCCGGCGTCCGGCGCGTCGCGGCCGCCGTCGCGCGCGAGCTGCACGCGTCCGTCCACGGCTTCACGTTCGCGCTCGGCCACTCGCGCGTGGCGCAGGACCCCGTCGACCTCTACCGTGCCGGCAACGAGGCGCTGCTGGCCGCCAACGTCGCCACCGCCGGGCCCGAGCCGGGCGACGTCGCGGTGCTGGCGTTCGAGGACACCGGCGCCTACCGCCTGCTGCTGCCCGCGATGAGCGAGGACCCGGCGGAGCTGCAGCGCTTCTACGCCGAGACCGTCGCGCCGCTGGTGGCCTACGACGAGCAGTACGAGACCGACCTCGTGCAGACGCTCGAGACGTTCCTGGACGCCGACGGCAACGTCGCCGGCACGGCGGCGCGGCTCTACACGCACCGCCACACCGTCCGCTACCGGCTCGAGCGCGTGCGCGACCTCAGCGGGCTCGACGTCGCCTCCACCGACGGCCGCGAGAAGCTCGGCCTCGGGCTGAAGGCGATGCGCGTGCTCGGCATCGCCGCCCCGCGCGGCCCGGCCACCGAGGCGGGCGCCGGCGCGGGGCGCGTCCCGCGCGAGCCGAAGGACAGGTAGGCCATGGAATACACCTCCGCCGCCGAGCTGGCGGGCCGGATCCGGCGCCGCGAGCTGTCGCCGGTCGAGCTGATGGACGCCACGCTCGCGCGCATCGAGGAGCGCGATCCGAGCCTGAACGCGTTCGTATACCGCGCGTTCGACGAGGCCCGCGAGCGCGCCAAGGAGGCCGAGCGCGCGCTCACGTCGGGCGCCTCGCTCGGCCCGCTCCACGGGATCCCGACGGCGATGAAGGACCTGTTCGACTTCCACCCCGGCTGGCCGAGCACGTTCGGAGGCATCCCCGCGCTGAAAGACAACGTCGTCGAGTTCCACTGCATGTGGGCGCGGCGGATGGAGGAGGCCGGCGCGATCATCGTCGGCAAGACGAACGCCCCGGTGATGGGCTTCCGCGGCACGACCGACAACCCCCTGTTCGGCCCGGCCCGCAACCCGTTCGACACCACGCGCAACACCGGCGGCTCCTCCGGCGGCAGCGCGGCCGCCGTCGCGGACGGCCTGCTGGCCTTCGCGGAGGGGACCGACGGCGGCGGCTCGGTGCGGATCCCCGCCTCCTGGTGCAACGTGTTCGGCTACAAGCAGTCGTTCGGGCGCGTGCCGTTCATGCTGCGCCCGAACGCGTTCGGCGCGACCGACCCGTTCCTGTTCGAGGGAATCCTGACGCGCGCGGTCGAGGACGCCGCGCTCGGCCTCGATGCGCTGCAGGGCTACGACCCCGGCGATCCCTGGGCGCTCGACGAGCGCGCCGACGTGCTCGGCGCCGTGCGCCGCTCGATCGCGGGCATGCGGATCGCCTACAGCCCGGACTTCGACGTCTTCCCGGTCGACCCGCGGGTCGCCGACATCGTCGCCGGCGCCGTGCGCGCGTTCGAGGACGCGGGCGCGCACGTCGAGCAGGTCAAGGTCGGCCTGACGCGCGACCAGCGCGAGCTGTCCGACCTCTGGTGCCGGCTGATCATGCCGCTCAACGTCGAGGCGCTCGAGGGCTTGAAGGCGCAGGGGGTCGACATGCTGGGCGAGCACCGCGACCAGCTTCCGCCGGAGTACCTGCGCTGGATCGACCACGCGCTCCAGATGAGCGCGATGGACGTGATCCACGACCAGCAGATGCGCACCGAGGTCTACGACGCGATCCAGGGCGTGTTCAACGACTATGACCTGTTGGTGACGCCGACGCTCGCGGCGCTGCCGGTCCCGAACACCGACGACGGCAACACGAAGGGCCCGAGCGAGGTGAACGGCACGCCGGTCGACGAGCTGATCGGCTGGTGCCTGACCTACCCGCTGAACTTCACCGGCCACCCGGCGGCGTCGATACCCGCGGGGCTGGCGGACGGCCTCCCGGTCGGAATGCAGATCGCCGGCCGCCGCTACGCCGACGTGGACGTGCTGGCGGCGAGCGCGGCGTTCGAGCGCATGCGGCCGTGGCAGGACACGTACGCGCGCTGCCGCGAGCGGCCGCTATGACGCGAAAGCGGCGGGGCATCCCTGCCCCGCCGCTCCGCATGTCCGGCATCCGTGCCGGTGGCGGCGGCGTCCCTCCGCCGCCCGGGCGTCCAGCCCGTCAGGCCTTCTCGCCGTCCGCCTTCTCCGCGGCGGCCGGCTTCGCGAGCCGGATCACGCCGAGCCGCGCGGCGCTCTCGACCGTCGAGAGGTCCTCGTCGGCCGGGAAGGCGAGCACGCCCTCGCGCACGGCGCGGTCCGCGGCGGTCGGCGGCAGGTCGAACACCACGCCGGCGGCGCCGCGGTCGCCCGGCTGGACCGGGAAGGCGTTCACCGGCGTGACCGTGAAGCCGGCCGCGAAGTCTTGGTCGTAGGTCTTCTCGCCGATCCGGAGCTTGACGCCGGACAGGTCGCGGATCGGCTCCTTGCCGGTGTTGTCGAGCTTCAGCACGGCGAGCACGAAGCGGCCCTTGGCGTGGCGCACCATGCCCCAGTCGGTCGGGGGGACGACCACGCGGCCGGTCTCGACGCGCAGCGTGCGGACGTCCATGCCCGGCAGCCGCAGACGGTGGTTGCGGTTGACGATCGTGACCGTCGCGCCGTTCGCGTCGCGGCACGTGCCCTCGCCGCCGGAGGTCTGGTCGATCCCCTGGTCGGCGCACGGCCGGTCCTCGGGCGCCATCGCGGCGCGCACGTTGGCGGTGGGCTCGCCCAGGTGCGAGAGCACGGTGTCGAGGCGCGCGAAGCGCTCGTCGACCCGGCGCTCGTCGGTCATCCACTCGAGGACGACGTTGCGGTAGGGCTTCATCGCCGACCACGAGCCGCCGCGGTCGTGCCAGTAGACGCCCTCGGCGTCGGGCTTCACCGGCCGGCCGTCCCGGGTCTTGTACATCTCCTCGGCGCCGGGCCGGTGGAGGACGAAGATCAGGAACGTGCCGTAGCGGCCGCTGATCCGGCCCGAGCGGCGGAAGTCGCTGCGGTCCGGAGCCAGCGAGTCCCAGCTCGTGCTGGGCTCGGTCTCCAGCGGGTCGCCGGTCACGGCGCGGAAGAAGCCGCTGACCTCCGGCGCGTCGTAGCGGACCTCGGGCTTGCGATGGGCCGGCGCCTCGTCGCGCTTGGCGGTGCCGCCGCAGCCGGCGGTGGCGAGGACTGCGGCGAGAATGACGCTGGAGGTGATATGAGTGGGACGCACAGCGATCATGGGTCCAGTGTCCGGTCGATCGGGCGCTGGTCCCAGATGCCCCGGGGATCGACCTGCGTGCCGCGGGTATCGACGTTCGAGCCCCGGGTATCGACCCGCAGATGGAGGCCCCGTTCGCGCCGCATACGCGCTCGCCCGCCGACCTGAAGGCGCAGGTCGAGGCTGAGCGCACCGGCCGGCCGTTCCTCGTGTGGCGGGGGGCCGACGACGCGCAGCGGATCCTCGCGCTGCCGCCGGAGGGCCGGATCACCGTCGGGCGCGACGAGAGCTGCGACGTCGCGCTCGCGCACGACGACGAGGTCTCGCGCCTGCACGCCGAGCTCGAGCGGGTCGGCGGCCACTGGGTGCTGGCCGACCACGGGCTCTCCCGCAACGGGACGTTCCTCAACGGCGAGCGCCTGCTCGGCGAGAAGGCGCTGCACGACGGCGACACGCTGCGCTTCGGCGGCACCCAGATGCTGTTCCGCTCGCCGGCCGAGCTGACGGCGCGGCCCACGCGCCCGGCCGCCGGCGCGCCGGTCGCGGAGTCGCTCACCCCCACGCAGCGGGCGGTGCTGTTCGCGCTCTGCCGCCCGTTCAAGGACGGCAACCCGTTCGCGACGGCGGCGTCCAACCAGCAGATCGCCGAGGAGGTGTCGCTGAGCGTCCCGCGGGTCAAGGCGCACCTGCACGATCTCTTCGAGCGCCTCGACATCCAGGACCTGCCGCACAACGCGAAGCGCGCGAAGCTCGTCGAGGTCGCATTCCGGACCGGGGCGGTCACCCTCCGTGATCTCTGACGACCTTCTCGCGGGCGGGACGTTCGCCGGCTACCGGATCGAGGAGGAGGCCGGCCACGGCGGGATGGGAGTCGTCTACCGGGCGCGGCACCTGCTGCTCGACCGCCAGGTCGCGCTGAAGCTGATCGCGCCGTCGCTCGCCCGCAACGACGGCTTCCGGCGGCGCTTCGAGCGCGAGTGGCGGATGGTCGCGGCGCTCGAGCATCCGAACGTGATCCCGGTCTACGACGCCGGCGAGGTGGACCACCGCCCGTACCTGTGCATGCGCTGGGTGGCCGGCGGCGACCTCGCGCTGCGCCTGCGCGGGACGGCCGGGCTCGAGCCCACGATCGCGCTGGACATCCTCGCCCAGATCGCCACGGCGCTCGACTTCGCCCACGCCAAGGGCGTGGTCCACCGCGACATCAAGCCGGCCAACGTGCTGCTCGAGGACGGCCACGCGTGGCTCACCGACTTCGGCGCCGGCAAGGACCTCGCGGCCGCCACGACGGCCCAGACCGTCACCGGGCAGTGGCTCGGGACCGTGGACTACGTGGCGCCCGAGATGCTCGACGGCCAGCCGCCCGGGCCGCGCTCGGACGTCTACTCGCTCGGCTGCGTGCTGTTCGAGGCGGTCACCGGCCGCGTCCCGTTCCCGCGCGAGACCGAGGTGGCGACGCTGTGGGCGCACCGCTTCGAGCCGCCGCCGTCCACCGGCGAGCTGCGGGCCAGTCTCCCGGCGGCGCTCGACGACGTGCTCCGGCGGGCGCTGGACAAGGAGCCCGCCAATCGCCCGGCCACGGCCGGCGAGCTGATCCGCGCGGCGCGCGCCGCCGTCGCGGAGCGGCCGGCCGGCCGGCTGACCCGCGCGCCCGGCGAGCCGTCGCGGCCTCCCGCGCCGCCGCCGACGCGGCGCGCAAGCCTCGTCGCGGCGGCCGCCGCCGGGGCCGCCGTCGTCGGCGCCGTCGCGCTGGCGCTGACGCAGTTCACGGGCGGCGGCGACGAGCAGACCCGCGGGCGCGCGGCGGCCCGGCGGGCGCCGGCGAAGCCGCCGCTCGTGGAGCGGATCCCGCTCGGCAAGGACGTGACGCCGACCGACGTCGCCGCCGATCCCGGCAACGCCTACGTCCTCGACCACCCGCACAAGCGGATCATCGTGGTGGCGTCCTCGTCGCGGCAGCGCGTCGGCGTCATCAAGCTGCCGGGAACGCCGCAGAGCCTCGCATTCGACCAGAGCTACGACCACCTCTACGTCCCGCTGCTGGGGAAGCGCATCGCCGACGTGGACGTGAACAGGGGCGGGCGCTACCGGATCATCCACACGCGCACGCAGGCGCGCTGGATCGCGGTCACGCCGCGCCAGCTGGTCACGCTCACGGCGGCGCCGAAGAAGGGCGTCGCGAAGCTCGAGCGCATCAACATCGCCCAGCACCGGACGCACGGGCTCCCGCGCGACTTCGGCGGCACGCCGTCCGACCTCTTCGCGGACATCGACGACGTCTACGCGATGAACTCCTTCCCCGCGGTCCTGGTGCACCTCAACGCGCGGCTGCAGTTCAAGTCGGAGATGACGATGCCGCTCAACGGCGGCATCCCGGCGGAGGTGGCGGTCTCCGGCGGCGAGGCGTGGGCCACCGTGGCGGACGCCGGCACGCTCGTGCGCTTCGAGACCTCGACCGACCGCGAGTCCAAGCCGAGGGCCAAGGGCGAGCCGCAGAAGACCGGCCGCGAGCCGGACGGCATCGTGATCGACATCGACACCGTCTGGGTCGTCAACCGCGGCGGCACCGTCAACCGCTACAGCGAGCGGACGGGCAAGCCGATCGGCACGCCGATCGACGCCAAGGGGCCGCTGGAGGGCTCGGTCGCCGTCGGCGGCAAGGCGATCTGGGCCACCGGCACCGACGACCTCGTGCGGATCGAGCCCCAGGAGGAGCGGACGAGCTAAAGCGGTTTGGCGGGGCCTCGCGGCGGAGAAAGACCTCTCACGGGGGAAGGTCACGTTCGTGGGAGGAGCGCAATGTCCCGGATCACCGTCGTCGCTCTGACGGCACTCGTAGCGCTGCTCGGCGGCGCCGCGGCCCAGGCCGCCACGCCCGAGCTCTCGACCACCGATCAACTGAAGGCCCGCCGCTATGTCGCCGCCGGCGACCGCGCGTACACCATGGGGTTCCAGGACGGGAAGTTCTACGCGCAGGGGTGGCACGTCACCGGCGAGATGGGCGGCGTCTGGACGCAGCCGCTGAAGCTCGTGGACGGCGTCTGGTTCTCGATCGACAACCAGTGGCTGGCACCAGCCACGCGGTTCACGAGCGGCTGGGGATACACCCGCATGGAGTTCCCCGACGCCGCCGGCCTGAAGGTCAGCCGCACCGACTTCGCGCCCGACGGCCGGCGGGCCGTGTTGTTCGGCCTCCGGCTGCGCAACCCCGGCGCCGCGAAGACCGTGGACGTCGCGGTCGACGCCCACTCCGAGGTCATGTCGCACTACCCGTGGGCGTGGACGACCCCGAACTCAGGCGACTTCAATCTCGCCGACACCGGCGCCTTCACCAACGGCGCGCTCGAGTTCCATGACACCGGCACGCCGCACCCGAACGCCGGGCCGCACGACTGGGTGGCGCTCGTCGGGTCGAATCCGCGGCCGGACAGCGGCGTTGCCGAGGCGGGCCACTGGGGCTCCCAGAGCCCGCCGGTGGTGTGCACGGCCGAGAGCCAGTTCTGGTGCGACGAGGGCCCGTTCGGCAAGGGCACCGGCGGCCAGCTGCGCTACACGCTGACGATCCCCGCCAACGGCGAGCGCACGCTGTGGATCGCCGTCGCCGGCTCCGACAAGGGCGCCGCGCCGGCGCGCGCCGAGCTCGCGGCCGCGCTCTCCGACCCGGCCGGCTCACTCGCCGCCAAGCAGGCGTCGCGCGAGCGCTGGTCACGGTTCACGCAGCTCTCGCTGCCCGGCGACCAGACTCTCGCGCAGGGCATCGACTGGGGCAAGCAGAACCTGCTCGACCTGACCCAGCGCGCGGACGACCTGCGCATCCGCGACGTCAACGAGGGCAAGGACTACCCGCCGGCGCTCGGGACCGTGCCGCACGCGGCCTGGGTCGGCGCCGGATACCCCGACTACCCGTGGATCTTCGCGACCGACGCCGAGTACACCGCGTTCGCGTCGGTGACCGCCGGCCAGTTCGAGGCGATCAAGGATCACGCGCGCGCGCTGCGGGACGTGTCGGTGATCCTCAACGGCAACTCCGGCAAGGTCGCGCACGAGGTCGTCGGCGACGGGTCCGTCTACTTCGGCAGCCTGCAGCACAAGGGCAACACCGACGAGACGGCCAAGTTCCCGAGCCTCGTCGCGCTCGTGTGGCGCTGGACCGGTGACGATGCGTTCCGCGACGACCTCTATCCGTTCGCCGTGCGCAACATGCGCTACATCGCCGAGCAGCTCGATGCCGACCACGACGGGTGGCCCGAGGGGCTCGGCAACGTCGAGCGCCCCGGCATGGGGGACGAGAAGCTCGACAACACCGTCTACACGATCCGCGGCCTGTACGACCTCGCCGACATGGCCCGCTCCAAGCACGACGGCGCCACGTGGGCGTGGGCGCGCAACCGCGCGCGCAACATGCTGCGGCGCTTCGAGGACGCTTGGTGGTACGCCCCGGCGCAGCAGTACGCCGACTCGCTGATGGACCCCGGCGACGTCCAGTCCTTCCAGAAGCACTGGATCGGCGAGACGCCGATGGAGGCGGAGCTCACCGTCGACGAGCAGGCGTGGCCCGGGATCGCGATCCTGCCGCACGGGACCGCCGCGCTCATGGGCCGCGAGGACCCGTGCTACTCCGGCGAGCGCCCGTACAACCGCGGCCTGTTCCACACCGCGTGCGGCGGCGGCCCCGAGGGCAAGGGCGAGCGGACGATCTTCGGGCAGAACACCGCGATCCAGGCCGTCGGCGAGGGCAACTACGGCCGCCTCGGGCCCGACCAGCAGCAGCGCTACACCTCCGCCGAGGTGGAGCCGATGTTCGGCGAGCCCTACACGGGCGGCGACGAGGTGCATCACACGCCGGGGACGCCGGACGAGCAGCCCGGCGCATCCCCGGAGATCTTCCCGTCGCCGGACTTCGACGGCGGCGTGCGCGATGCGAACATGGAGCGCTGCACGCGCTGCCGTTCGATGGTGATGCAGGCGTGGAACCAGTACGGCACGCTGTGGCCGGTCGTGCACCAGCAGCTCGGCGTGCGGCCGGACATGGGCCGTGGGAGCCTCGAGGTCGTGCCGCAGGTGCCCTCGACGGCGCCGATCGCCGGCGAGCGCATCCGTCTGGGCGACGGCGCGCTGGACCTCGTGCGCGCGTCGCGCCAGGGCAACCGCTACACGACCACCGTCGACACCGGCAGCGCGCGGGTGCGCGAGCTGGCTCTCGGCCACACGCTGCCGCGCGGCTCGCGGCCGGCGGACGTGTGGCTCGACGGGCGCCGGCAGCACCACTACGAGGTGCGCCACACCAACCGCGGTGAGGAGGTGACCGTCGAGACCCGCGCGGGCCGCCACACGCTCGTGGTCACGACGCGCTGAATTCTGAAGCGAGCGAGCGGCGGGTACGGTACCCGGAGACCGTCCCGCCGCACGCTCGTCGACCATGACCCCGGACACCGAGCCGCCCCGCCGCCGCCCGACGATCGCCGACGTCGCGCGGCGCGCGGGCGTGTCCGCGGCGGCGGTCTCCTTCGCGGTCAACGACCGGCCGGGCGTGAGCCCGGAGACGCGGGAGCGCATCCTGCAGGCGGCGCGCGAGCTCGGCTGGCGACCGTCCGCCAGCGCCCGCGCGCTGACCGAGGCCCGCACGCGCGCGATCGGGCTCGTGCTCGCGCGCGACCTCGCTCAGCTGGAGGTCGACTCGTTCTTCGTCCGCTTCCTGTCCGGGCTCGAGCGCGCGCTCGCTCCGGCGGACTACGCGCTGCTGCTGCAGGTCATCCCGCCCGGCGAGGGGACGATGCTGGCCGCCTACGAGCGGCTCTCGGCCGGCGGCCGGGTCGACGGCTTCGTGCTCACCGACGTGGAGGTGTCGGATCCGCGGTTCGAGCTGCTCGAGGCGGCCGGGGTCCCGGTCGTGCTCGCCGGGCATCCGGCGTCGGAGTGCCCGTTCCCGTGGGTGGAGACCGAGCACGGCGAGGGCATGACGGCCGCGGTCGAGCACCTCGCCGGGCTCGGCCACGAGCGGATCGCGTTCTTCGGCGGGCTCGCCGAGCACGAGCACGTCCAGGTCCGCCTGCAGCGCTGGCGCGCGGCGCTCGAGGCGGCCGGGTTGACGCCCGGCGCCGAGGTGCACGCGGAGCCCGGGCAGGTGGGGGCAGCGGCGACCCGCGTGCTGGAGGGGGCGCCGACCGCCATCGCCTGCACCAGCGACGTGCTCGCGATGGCGACCCTCGCGGCGGCGCGCGAGCTGGGGCTCGCGGTCCCCGGCGACGTCTCGGTGACGGGGTTCGACGACTCGCCGCTCGCCGCGCTCGCCTCGCCGTCGCTCACCTCGGTGCGGGTCGATTACGCGGAGTTCGGCGCCGCCGCCGCGGGCGCGCTGCTCGCGGCGATCGCCGGCGATCCGCCGCCGGCCTACTCGCCGTCGCTGCCGGAGCTCGTCCCGCGCGCCTCTACCGCGCCGCCGCGGCGCCTGGCCGCCCGCACCTTGACGGGCTGACGCAGCCAGCGCCATGTCAGGAAGCCGCCGATGGCGAGCACCATCGCGACGACGGCGCCCGGTCCGGCGACGTCGATCGCCCGCTCCGCGAGGTGGCCGAGGAAGTAGATCGAGAGCGCGACGCTGCTCGCCCACGCGATGCCGCCGAGCGCGTTCCAGAAGAGGAACGTCGGCCAGTTCATGCGGTTTACGCCCGCGAGCCACGCCGACGCGATGCGCAGGCCCGACACCCAGCGGCCGAGGAAGACGGCCTTGGGGCCGTGCTTGGCAAAGAACGGCTCGCCGTGCTCGAGCACTTTCACGCGGTGGCGATACAGCGGGCCGGGGTGCAGGATCAGCCGCCGGCCGTAGCGGCGGCCGATCGCGAAGCCGACGTTGTCGCCGAGGATGGCGGCCGCGGAGGCGAGCAGCACCA
This sequence comes from Solirubrobacteraceae bacterium, assembly GCA_044865965.1. Taxonomy (GTDB): domain Bacteria; phylum Actinomycetota; class Thermoleophilia; order Solirubrobacterales; family Solirubrobacteraceae; genus Solirubrobacter. The sequence goes on along the minus strand of JBIOTP010000334.1, from coordinate 2,653 downwards.
GCGTGCCGATGTCCATCTGCCCCTCGTGGGCCAGCAGCGCGGCGGCGATCAGCGCCGTCTCGCCGGGGACCGGGATGCCCATCGTCTCGATCGCGATCAGCGCGAAGACCGCCGCGTACCCGACGTCCGGTGGGATGTTGATGAGCGCGGCGATCACTGTCCGACTGTACCGGGCCTATAGGGTGGCGCCGGTGAGCGCGCTCGGCATCCTCACCGGGTCGGGGACGTACGCGCTGCCCGGCTTCGAGGGGGCCGGCCCCTCGCCGGTGCCGACGCGCTGGGGCGAGGCGCTCGTCTCACACGGGACGTGGGCCGGCGTCGACGTGCTGCACGTCTCCCGCCACGGCCCGGGCCATCCGCGGCTCTCCAACCACGTCGCGCACCGGGCCAACATCGCGGCTTTCAAAGAGCTGGGCGCGGCCGGCGTGCTCGCGGTGACCGTGTGCGGCGCGGTCGACCCCGACGCCGAGCTCGGGACGCTCGTCTGCTTCGACGACCTCCACTTCACGGCCAACCGGCTGGCGGACGGCGAGCTGTGCACCTTCTTCACGGAGGCGGGCGCGCCCGAGCGCGGGCACTGGATCTATGGCGACCCGTTCTCCGCGCCGCTGCGGCGCGCGCTGCTCGAGGGCGCGGCGGCGGCGGGGGTCGACGTGCGCGACGGCGGCTGCTACGGCCACGTCGACGGCCCGCGCTTCAACACCCGCGCGGAGATCCGCAGCCTCGCCGCGTGCGGCGTCACCGCGGTGTCCCAGACCGCGGGGCCGGAGACGGTCTTGAGCGGCGAGGCCGAGCTGCCCTACGCGCTGCTCGGCTACCTGACCGACTACGCGAACGGCGTCCACCCGGAGCCGACCCCGGTCGAGACGCTGATCGCGATGATGGAGGCCTCCACCGAGGCCTTCGCGACGGTCCTGCGCGCGGCGCTGCCGATCGCCGCGGCGGCGGAGCTCACGCCCCCGGGCGTGGTCTACCGGTTCGAGGGCTGACGAGTACGGTCGCGTCCGCGCGCGCCGCCCGTTCGACGCGGCCTAACGACGGACGACGAGCACGGTCGCGTCCGCGCGGCCGGAGATCCGCAGCTCGGCGTCGCGGAACGCGCGGCTGCGCCGATCGCCGGCGCGCAGGGTGACGCCGTCGTAGCGGCCGACGCCGTGGATCGCCTCGGCGAGCTCGGCGAGCGAGGAGGGGCCGGCGTCGCCGCCGCCGTCCGCGTCGGGGTCCTCGCCGATGACGATCGTCGTGGCCAGCGCGTCGTCGCCCTGGTCGGCGTCGCGGCCGACCAGACGCAGGGAGAGGCGGCCGGCACGCGCGTCGATCGGGATGCGCACCGTGTAGGTGCGCGTGAACCGCTCGCCGCGCACGCGCTGCAGCGTGACGCGCAGCCTCACCCGCTGGCCGGGGCGCACGCGCGTCGGCGCGCGGACCCGGCGCAGGAACGCCTGATCGGCGCCGCGGTGCAGCGTCAGCTTCACGGAGACGCCGGTCACGTGCGGGGGGCGGCCGGTGTACGCGTCGACCTGCGAGAGCGCGTCGGCCAGGTCGCTCGCCGCGCCGGTCGTGACGGCGTTGCCGAGGCTCTCGTCCTGCATCTGCTGCTGGCCGGCGGACACGTAGCGGTTGCAGAACCGCAGCGGCCGGTCGAGCTCCATCAGCTCGATCCTCGCGCACATCTCGCCGCTGACGCGCCCCGGCGTGCTGCCCAGCGCGGCTGCGGCCGCCTGCACGACCGCGAGCGGAGCGACGCCGGTCAGCGGCGAGGCGCCGGCGGGAAGGTCGACCGCCGCCTCGTCGGCGACGCGCACGTTGAGCGTGCGCCGGACGTCGCGGTCGGCGTCGCGCGCGTTCACGCTCAGCGGAACCGTGTGCGGCAGCCGCCCGAGCCGCCCGGCCACCGCGGACAGCCCGTCGCTGCTGAGCGTCCCGACGTCGTGACCCATCGCAGCGAGCTTGTAGCTGGCCGCGATCCCGTCGAGCTGGAGCGGGTTGTTGATCACGCGGAAGACGTAGGCGTCTTGCAGCAGCAGCGCCCGCGCGCCGACGTTGTCGAACGGATGGCCGAACGCCCACACGCGGTCGCCGTCCACGTAGGCGACCGTGCCGACCCCGCCGAGCCGCAGGTCGCCGGTCGAGTACGCGACGCCCACCGCCGAGCCCGGCCGCAGCGTCTGCGCGGGATAGGACCCGAGCGGGCCCGCGGGAGCCGCAAGCACCGTCCGCCCCGCGGCCCGCCCGGCATCCACCAGCGCCCGTCCCACGGGCCCGCTGACGCCGCTGACCGTCAACGGAGCCGCCAGCGGCCGAGCCCGCGCCACCACCGCCCGCTCCCACCGCCGGAACGCCGCACTGCGCGCCGAGCCGGCCCGCGCGGTCGCCGCGGGCGCTTCGCCGGCGCCGGCCTTGCGCGGCACGTCCACGGGCGTGCCGACGATCGCCTCGATCGGCGTGGCGAGCGCGATCTTGCCGCCGTACTCGCCCGTGCCCGCTGAGATCGCGCCGATGTTCCGGCTGGCGCCGGCGCCGTCGGCGCAGTAGATCGGCGATCCCGAGAAGCCCTCGGCGATCCCGGTCGAGTCGACGGCCGGCCCGGACACCTGCACGAGGATCCGCGGCCCGCCCTCCGCCGGGACCCCGTCGACGACGTCGAGCACCT
>JBIOTP010000333.1:0-2302 GCA_044865965.1 Solirubrobacteraceae bacterium | reverse complement strand
CGGATGCGGGCCGAGGCGGCGAACGCTCTCGGCTCCGCGCTGTTCCTGACGCAGGCGCCGGACGAGGCGTTCGCGGAGTTGAGCGTGGCGATCGACGAGCTTCCCGAAAGCGAACGCGAGCAGGGGCTACGGCTGCAGGCCACGCGCCTGGTCGCGGCCAGGGGAAGCCTGGCCGCCTGGCGTGCGCTGCAGGTGTCGGGAGACCGGTTCGTCGTCGCCACAGCGACGCCGCGGACCACCGGTGAGCGCCTCCAGCTGGCCGTCGCCGCGTTCGAGGCGGCGCGCGCGGGAACGGCCGCCGAGGCGCGCGAGCTGGCGCTGCGTGCGCTGTCTGATGGGCGGCTGCTCGACGACCCGGGGCCGGAGTTCGCGGGGTTCTGGCCCTCGCCGTCCACGCTGGCGTTCGCGCACGCGCCCGAGGAGCTGACGCGGGTCTGTTCCGAGGTGATCGAGTGGGCCGAGCGACGCGGCTCGCCGACGGTGTTCGCGATGGGCGCACAGCTGCGCGCCTTTGGCTGGTGGCAGCGCGGACGGCTGGCCGACGCGGAGGCGGACGCCGCCGGCGCGCTCGAGCACGCGACGCTGCCCGGGTTTCCACCGTGGGGGTACGCCGCGCTCGTCAACGTCCTGCTCGCGCGCGGCAAGGTTGCGGATGCGGAGCGGGTTCTTCGGCGGGCGCCATTCGAGCCCGGCAGCGTCAGAGCGCTCTACTACCTGCAGGCGCGGGCTCGCCTGCGCGCCGCGTCGCGGCGAGAGGAGGAGGCGCTCGAGGATCTCTTCGCCTGCGACCGGCTCGAGCGGGACTGGGAGCTGCGCACCCCCGCGTTCTGCAACTGGCGCGCCGACGCGGCGCCGCTGCTCGCGGCGCTCGACCGCCGCGACGAGGCGTTGCAACTCGCCGGCGAGGAGCTCGAGCGCTGCCGCGCCTTCGGCGCCGCCGGACCGCTGGGCGCCGCGCTGCGCACGCTCGGCGCGCTCGTGCCGGAGGGGGACGGGATCTCCCTGCTCGAGCAGGCCGTCGCGGTGCTCGAGGGCTCACCTGCCCGGCTCGAGCAGGCGCTGGCGCTGCTCGAGCTGGGCGCGGCGCGGCGCCGGATGGGCAGGCGCCCGGACGCCCGCGAGCGGCTGCGGCAGGCGCTCGAGCTGGCCCGGGTCTGTGGTGCCGCTGCGGTCGCCGCGCGCGCCCACGACGAGCTGGTCGCCGCCGGCGCGCGCCCCCGCCGCGACCCGATCGAGAGCCGCAGCAACCTCACCGCCTCGGAGCTGCGGGTGGCCCGCTTGGCCGCCGAGGGCCTGACCAACCGCGAGGTCGCCCAGGCGCTGTTCCTGACCGAGAACACGATCCAGACCCACCTGCGCAGCGCCTTCCGCAAGCTCGACATCGGCTCGCGCTCGCAGCTCGCCCGCGCGCTCTAGCCCGACCGGCCCGCCGAACCTCACCCGATTTCTCACTGGCGGCCAGTGAGGCGGCGCCACCGGCGCGCCCCGATCCTCTCGGGAACAGACGGATCGGCCCTCCCGAAGGGCACCGACTCGAACGAATAGAGGAGCAACCGATGAGCGCGACGTTGAGGCGTCCCCCCTCGGCCGCGGAGCGGGCCGAGCGAGGGGGTTGGGCATGATCTGGGATCAGTCCGAACCCTTCCCGCCCGATCCGGGCCCGCCCCGCTCACCGTCGGAGCGCGGACGCCGACTCTGGCTCGTAATCGAGGCGCCGACCGCTGCCGTGGAGAACGCCGATGCGCTCGAGCGCGAGCTGGCCCAGCTGCAGCTGATCGGCCCGGCCGCCGGCGCCGAACTGCGCCGCCTGGTCTACGGCGGCGAGCAAGCCTCGGCTCGGCCGCGGACCCGGGCGGCGTCCGGGACGTCCCCGACGGGCGCGGAGCTCCACGCGGCACCCCGCAGCGCCGTGATCACGCGCTCGAGTCGTCCCCCACCGGGGCCGCGCTGATGGCCGCCACGCCCGACCCCACACCGCCGACGATCGCCCGGATCGAGCGGCTGGCGCTCCGGACCGACGCGCCCGAGCGGCTGCGCGACTTCTACTCGCAGCTGCTCGGCGCGCACGCCGCGCCGCTCAACGAGGATCCCGCCACCGGTCTGCGCTCCGTGCGCCTCGACTTCTGCGGCGTCCAGCTCGAGCTGATCCAGCCGCCGGCCACCGCCGAACCAGCTGTCAGCGAGCGGCAGCGGCCGGGCCACGCCGAGCTTGGCCTCGCGCTCGGCTCCGCCGACGCCGTCGACGAGCTCAGCCGCCGCCTGCTCGCCGCCGGCCACCCCGTCGTCGAGCCCCCGCGCCGTA